>JANXZP010000196.1 GCA_025355485.1 Pseudomonadota bacterium | reverse complement strand
GTGCGGCCCTTTCTTTGTGTCCCGGTTGGATCCGCCGACACTGCCGCAGGCCTGCACCGATGGCGTTGCGGGCTCGCAGAGCGCAGCTGATTTGGCACGTTCGATGCAGGTTGTTCACTTGGCCGTCACATGCAGCCGGGTGTCGCGAGACGGGCCGCAGGGCACGGACGCGCCAAATGGCACCTTCATCAAGGGGTTGAACGTGAAGATCGTCCAGAAAGGCTTTACGCTGATCGAGCTGATGATCGTGGTCGCCATCATCGCTATTCTTGCCGCGATCGCGATCAGCCAGTATCAGGACTACGTGATCCGCTCGCAGGTTTCGGAAGGTTCGGCACTCGCTGACGGCGTAAAGTCTGCAATGGCCGAGTTCCAGCAGAACTATGGTCACTTCCCGGCCAACAATTCATCCGCAGGCATGGCCATTGCGGCATCGATAAAGGGCCTGTATGTGGGTTCGGTCGACATCGGCACCACCAACGGCGTGATCACCACCGCCTTCACCGGCAGCAAGGCCCAGCCGAAAATCGCCGCCGACACACTGCTGTACTCTGCGGTGACTAATGGAGGCAGCGTCGAGTGGCACTGCAAGAGCAACAACCTCGCGCAAAAGTGGTGCCCCAGCAGCTGCAAGTGCGTCTAGCCCCCAGCGCTGTGCCACAATCGAAAAGGGCCGCCACGTGCGGCCCTTTCCTTATGGCGGCCGAGACGGCCAAGGCAACCCGATGCATCCGCTGATTCGACGCTACTGGATTTGGCTGGGATTGCCGGTCGTTCTGTCGATGGGATGGCTTGCTTACCATCCGGGGCTGTCCGGCGGGTTCCTGTTCGACGACCTCGTCAACCTCGATGCGCTGGGCAACAGCGGCCCGGTGGACAACTGGCGCACGTTCTGGCGCTTCATTACCTCGGGCACCGCCGACCCGCTGGGCCGACCGTTGTCGTTGCTGAGCTTCCTGATCGACGCCCACGACTGGCCTGCCGATCCCGCGTCGTTCCTGCGCACCAACGTGCTGCTGCATCTGCTTAACGGCGCCTTGCTGTTCGCGCTGCTGCGCCGGCTCGGACGTGCGCTCGATGCGAACGATACCCGCAACGATGCCGTCGCTCTGCTCGCTTCGGGCTTGTGGCTGCTGCACCCGCTACTGGTTTCGACCACGCTATACATCGTGCAGCGCGAGGCGATGCTGCCCGCCACCTTTACCCTGCTCGGCCTGCTGGCATACAGCAAGGGCCGCGTGCGCTTCGCGCAAACCGATGGCCGCAGCGGCATCGCGTGGATGGTCGGCGGCATAGGCATCGGCACGCTGCTGGCGATGTTGTGCAAAGTCAACGGCATCCTTCTGCCGTTATTGGCATGGGTGATCGAGGCGACGGTCTTTCGGTATGGCACCGCATCCATCGTCAATGCGACGGCGAACAAACGCATGATCCGCACCAAGGTCCTGTTGTTGGTCCTGCCCAGCGCTTATGTCTTTTCCAACATCCTGCGTTTCCTGCTGATGTGGGACACGCCCATTGACTTGCGCCCGTGGACCGTGGCGCAACGCGTGCTGACCGAGCCACGCGTGCTGCTGGATTACCTGACCCTGCTGGTCGTGCCTCGGTCGATATCCACCGGTGTTTTCAACGATGGCTATGCGGTGGCGCATGACCTGTGGCACCCGATAACCACGCTACCCGCGCTGCTGCTGGTCGCGGGCCTGGTCGCACTGGCGTTTTACCTGCGACGCCGCGCACCCGTGTGGTCGGCTGCCTTGTTGTTCTTTCTTGCCGGACACCTGCTTGAATCCTCGGCGATCCCGCTGGAATTGTATTTCGAGCATCGCAACTACCTGCCGACCCTGCTCTTGTTCTGGCCGCTCGCGCGGACGCTGTGCAGGTGGAACGTCGCCGCGTCCCTGCGTATCGCGATCGCTTCCGGCTTGTTGGCGCTACTGGCCGTTACCACCCATCAACGCACCGAACTATGGGGCAAGCCCGAACAACTTGCGGCGTTATGGGCGAAACAGAATCCCGATTCGTCGCGCGCGCAAGCGACCGCCGCTATCGCCGATCTTCATGCAGGACGAGCCGCGCAGGCTCTGGCGCAACTAGCGCCGCTCTGGCGGCAGCGACCCTACGACCTGCAGATCGCGTTCAACGCCATCGATGCGGCGTGCGAGACGCGCGGACTGAGCGCCAGCGACAAGCAGGCGCTCGCCGCGGCATTGCGGCACACCGACAAGGGCCAGTTCCTGGTCTACCGCTGGATCGGCAATGCGATCGATGTCGCCGCCTCCGGACAGTGCGTCGGGCTGGCCCTGTCCGATGTCGAGGCGTGGATCGATGCAGCGCTGCAGAATCCTGCAATCAACAATGCGCACATCCGCGACCAGGACGTGGAGCCGCTGCTCGCGCAGATCGCTCTGCGGAAGCGGCAGCCCGACATCGCGCTGCAACACTTCAACCATGCGCTGGCTTCCGTCACCACTCCAGATGTTGCCGCCAGGCAAGCATCGATGCTGGCTGCCAGCGATTACTTCGAGCAGGCGCTCGCGCACCTGGACGCCTTCGACCGACTGAAGGATCACATCCACCTGCCCGAGGCCGGCATGCCGCGCGTGCATGCCATGGTGCTGAAATGGGAAGGGTACTGGCCGTACGAGATGGCGTTGCTACGCAAGAAATTGCACGCCGCCATCGCCGCGCGCGATGCTGCAGCGGGCACGTCGCGCTAGGCGCGGTGCCGAGCGATCCGCGGGACTGTACGGGATGAAGGCCTTGTGGAACGCTATAGTCGAAACGATTCCAACGAGCCGGATCCCCACGATGCAGCCAATTGAGACCCATCGCTCCGCCCGCGCCGGATCCACCACGCACTGGCCACTGACTGCAGGCGTGTTCGCATTGCTGGCTGTCGTCACGGCGCTGTATTGGCCAGGACTCGGCGGCGGCTACGCATTCGACGATTTTCCGAACATCGTCAACAACCAGGCGTTGCATGTGACTCGCCTTGTCTGGAACGAGTGGCTGGCAGCGATGCTGTCCTCACCTGCCAGTGCATTGCAACGTCCGCTGGCGATGCTGAGCTTTGCGATCAACCACTATTTCACCGGCCTTGACCCGCGACCGATGAAGCTGACCAATCTGTGCGTCCACCTGCTCAATGCCGTGTTGGTCTATGGCCTGGTGCGCAGCCTGCTGCGCGTGGCGCTGACGCGCGAGCATGGACAGGACAGGCGCATCGGCTGGGCTGCCCTGTTCACCGCCGCGATCTGGGCGCTGCATCCGATCAACCTGATGGGCGTGTTGTACATCGTCCAGCGCATGGAAAGCCTGTGCCACGTGTTCGTGTTCGCCGGACTCTGGATGTATGTTGCGGGGCGCGCGCGCCAGCGCAATGGCGGGCGGGGCTGGGGCCTGATCCTATGCGGCCTGGTCGTCTGCACGGCACTCGGCCTGCTCGCAAAGGAATCCGCCGCGCTCCTCCCCCTGTATGCAGCATGCGTGGAACTGTGCGTGTTGGGTTTTCGCAACCACGAAGGACGCCGCGATCCGCGATTCTTCGGACTGTTCGCCATCGTGCTGGCGCTGCCTGCGATTATCGGAATGGCCTGGCTGCTACCCGGCATGCTCACCCCGGGGTATTTCCTGGCGCGGAATTTCACCCTCGGCGAGCGCCTGCTCACCGAGCCGCGCGTCGTGTTCGACTACCTGCACTGGACGTTATTGCCGAATCTCCGTCAACTCGGCCTCAATCACGACGACTACACGATTTCCCACAGTCTGTGGAACCCGCCCACCACAGCGCTTGCGTTGCTCGGGATTCCGGCGTTGCTCGTGCTCGCCTGGTTCTGTCGCAGACGGCGACCGCTCGTCAGCCTCGGCCTGTTGTGGTTCCTCGGTGCGCATCTTTTGACCGCAACAATCATCCCGTTCGAACTCATGTTCGAGCACCGCAACTACTTCGCATCGCTGGGCATCTGCCTGGCGTTGGCGGATTTGCTCCTGCTTGCGCCCGCCACGCCCAGCGCGCGGCGCGCGGGCACGATGGTCGGCATCTTGCTGATGGTGTTTTTCGCGGGCATCACCGATCTGCGCGCGCGCGAGTGGAGCGATCCGTTCCGTTTCTCCAGTACCGAGGCGGCCAAGCATCCGCATTCGGCGCGCGCCACCTACGACCTCGCTCGCTCGCTCGTGATCATTACCGGTTACCGCGCGAACTCGCCTTACATCGGCGAGACATTCCGCGCGATCGAACACGCGCGACAGACACCGCGCAGCACGATTCTTCCCGACCAGGCAGGCCTGATCTTCGCCGCCCGCATCGGCGCGCCGTTGGAGCAGGCCTGGTGGAGCGACATGCAAGCCAAACTGCGCAGATACCCGCTCGGACCACAGGAAGAAGCCGCACTGGCGACGCTGACCGACTGCGCGGTTACGCACAAGTGCGCGTTCCCTTCCGACGCCATGCTCGCCACCTACGACGCCGCCTCGAGCCAGGGCGCGAATACCGAAGTGCTGAGCATGCGCGGGAACTACGTCTTGAACGTGCTCGGCGACAACGCGCTTGCCATGCGACTCTGGAAACAAGCGAGCGCCCTGCGCCCCGGCGAGGCGCAGTACCACATCAGCCTGGCGAAACTGCTCATGGCGATGGGCCGCGACGACGAGTCGCGTGCGCAGATCGCGCAACTGCGCAAGCTCGGACGACTGGGACAGAATGAAGCGATGGCGCAAGCGCTCGAAGCCAGGCTGCATGCCGCCATCGCCGCACGACGACCCCAGACGCCAGCACCGCAGTGATGCCGACCGGGCCCACGATGCGGCATGAAACGGAACAGATGATGCGGGTGCTGATGCTCAGCACGTCGTACCCGCGCGATCTTTCGGATTGGCGCGGCTTGTTCATGCGGCATCTGGCCGACGCACTGGCCCGATCGCCTGCGATACTGCTCAGCTTGTGGGCGCCGCCCGGCGAAGCGGCGGCTGAGGTGGTACCGGTTGCCATGCCCGAAGAAGCCGCCTGGCTGTCCCGATTGATGGCTGCCGGTGGCGTCGCCCACCTGATGCGCAGCGGCGGCATCAAGGCCGTATCGGCTCCGCTCGAACTACTGAAGTTTCTCTCGGCGGTTTATCGTCGGCAGCAGGATGTCGATGTCTACCACATCAATTGGCTGCAATGCGCGATACCGTTGCCGGCGAGGGGCAAGCCGGCGTTGATCACCGTGCTCGGCAACGACATGAAACTCCTGCGGCTACCGCTGATGAAAACCATGCTGCGACGGGTGATGCGCAAGCGCCGGGTCACCCTTTGCCCGAACGCGGACTGGATGTGCGTGAAGCTGGGCGCGGCATTCGGGGATCTGGCCGCGATCCAGCCGGTCGCGTTCGGCATCGATCCTGGCTGGTATGCGATCGAACGCGCATCACATTCGGGTCGAACGCAACGCTGGTTGGCAGTGACACGCCTGACCCGGGATAAACTGGGCGACTTATTCGCTTGGTCAGAACCGTTGTTCCGCGATGCGGACCGCGAATTACACCTGTTCGGACCGATGCAGGAAATCATCGACGTCCCCGACTGGGTTCACTACCATGGGGTGGCCACTCCGGAGCAACTCGCGAACGACTGGTTCCCGAACGCGACAGGACTCATCACTCTGAGCCGGCATGCAGAAGGACGTCCGCAAGTGATGCTGGAGGCGATGGCTGCAGGCCTTCCGATCGTCGCATCGCGCATGTCGGCGCACGACAGCATGGTCGAGGATGGCGTCACGGGCAGCCTGTGTTCGAACCGCGAGGAATACACCGCGGCAGTGCTGCGGCTGGAAAACGCATCGACCAATCGCGCCTGCGGTGAAGCCGCCCGCGCGTGGGTAGCACGCGAGATCGGCACCTGGGACGATTGCGCGAACCGCTACGCCCGGGTTTACCGACAGTTGCTGGACTTGAGCGATCCGGATGTCTGAGAAAATCCTCGTACTCGGTGCAGGCGGGTTTGTCGGGCGGCATCTCGTGCGTGCGCTCGTGCACGACGGACGATCGGTCGTTGCGGTCAGCAGGCGTCCGGCCGACTACGGAGCGACCCCGGTCGAGGCCATCGTGGCGACGCCTCGCGAGCCATCGGACCTCCTGCCATTGCTCGATCACGTGCGAACCGTAGTACATCTCGCATCCGCGTCGTCGCCCGGCAGTTCCGCAGGGCAGCCCTTGCACGAGATCGACGACAACCTGCGACCGACGCTCGCCCTGCTGCAGGCCATGCAACAGCGGCCCGACTGCGGACTGCTCTATGTTTCTTCGGGCGGAACGCTCTACGGCGATACGCCAGGCGCTGCCGCGAACGAATACAGTCCCCTGCATCCGAAGTCCTATCACGGTGCTGGCAAGGCGGCTGCCGAGCAGTTCGTCGGCGCATGGTGCAGCCAGTACGACACCTCCGCGACGATCCTGCGTCCGTCGAATGTATACGGGCCCGGTCAGTCCGAACGGATCGGCTTCGGCATCATTCCGTGTGCGATGGGCAAGATGTTGCGCCGGGAAACCCTGACCGTCTTGGGCGATGGCTCCGCCGAACGCGACTATCTGTACATCGACGACTTCATCGCGCTATGCATGCGGGTTCTTGCCTCGCGCATGCCGCGAGGCGCCTGCGCATTGAATGCCGCGAGCGGTATCGACACCAGCCTGAATACGCTGTTCGATACGCTCGAACTCGCTACCGGAATGCAACTGCTGCGAACCCATGCGCCCGCCCGGGCCGTGGATGTCGCACGCATCGCGCTCGATCCGTCGCTGGCGCGGCGCATCCACGGCTGGTCGGCGACCACCTCGTTGACCGAAGGACTGCAGCGGACATGGTCTTGGTTCAATACCATCCGGCACTGAACCGCCCGACCCGGCCGTTGTGTTCGATCTGCATCGCGAACTACAACGGCGCGGATCTGCTGGTCGACTGTCTCGACTCGGTTTTTGGCCAACACGGCGACGCGAGTTTCGAGGTCATCGTGCACGACGATGCCTCCAGCGACGGGTCGGTCGCGTTGCTGCGCGAGCGCTATCCGCAAATCGAACTGCTGGAGAGCCAGGAGAACGTCGGCTTCTGCATCAGCAACAACCGCATGGTCGAGCATGCGCGCGGCGAATACGTGCTGTTGCTCAACAACGATGCGGCGCTGTTCCCCGATGCGCTCGCGACCTTGCTGGCTTGCGCGGACACGCCGTCGACCGCAGGGATACTGACGCTCCCGCAATACGACTGGACGACGGGCGCGCTGGTCGATCGCGGCTGTCTGCTCGATCCGTTCTACAACCCGGTCCCGAACGTGGACCCGCGACGCGCGGATGTTGCGATGGCGATCGGGGCATGCCTTTTCCTGCCACGCGCGCTGTGGCGCTCGCTGGGCGGCTTCCCGGAATGGTTCGAGTCGATCGGGGAGGACTTGTACCTGTGCTGCCTCGCCCGCCTGCAGGGCGTCGTCGTGCGGGGCGCTCCCACCAGCGGGTATCGGCATCGGCAGGGCGCCAGCTTCGGCGGGAATCGCGTCGCTTCCGGGAAATTGCAGACGACCTTCCGGCGCCGCCGTTTGAGCGAACGCAACAAGACTTCCGTGATGGTGATCTGCACTCCGACCGCATTGGTCTGGTTGCTGCTACTGCTGCATCTGGTCGCGCTCGCATTCGAGGGCGCGGCCATGATGGTACTCGGATGGAACCGCACGGCATGGCGGGAAATCTACGGGCCCGCGATCCGCCACGCCTGTGCTGCACCGACGACGCTGCGTGCGCAACGCCAGCAGGCGCAATCCGGACGCCGTATTTCCCTTCGCCGTTACCTGCGCAGCTTCGTGTCGTTGCCGCGCAAGCTCCATCTGCTGCTGAGGCATGGCGTACCGGTCATTCGCTGAAGAGACGCAGGTTGTCGCGGAGCGGCCGTCAGTCCGCGCGCTGGAAAAGCATGAAGGGTTCGTCGGGATTGACCCCGGATAGGATCGCATCGACGCTGGCCAGCAGTTCGCCGTGCGCTCGCACGCGCGGCACCAACCCTGTCGATGCGAAGCGGTCGAAGATGTCGCGTCCGTACAGGCGAACGTGGTCAGCCTGCCCGTAGGCCTGCAACCGCGCGGCGTCATTCGCGATGCCGGGATCCTCCCATGTTTCGTGCAACGCGCGGCTGTATGGCGTCTGCAGGATGGCGTGGCCGCCCGGCTTGAGTACACGACGTATCTCGGATAACGCCAACGCATCGTCTCCCACGTGTTCGAGGACATGGTTGGCGATAAGCACGTCGAACGATGCCGCATCGAAATCCATCGCAAGCATGTCGACGCGCACGACGTCGCGCGATTGCGGGTACAGGTCGCAACGCACGTAACGCTCGGGCCCTGCCGCCAGGATGCGGGATGCAAGCCGCTTCTCCGGCGCGAAATGCAACACCGACTTGCCGCGCAAACCCGCGAGCATTCCGGTCGCATCGAGGTACATCAGCAGATGGCGTTCGCGATCGTGCGCACCGCAGCGCGGACATTCGAAATGATCAGGGTCGCTGCCGACGATGGAGAGCACGCGCATCAGCGGCGGAGCGCCCGCCGAACCTTTCCCGTAGGGCATGAACCGCCACACGGCGTGGTCGCACATGCTGCAGCGCTTTCGACCGAACGGGAGCCATCCTGCAAGTGCGTATCGGGCCAGCTTGATCGGATTCACGCGCAACATTCTCTCCGCGTTATCGACGGTAAAGCACTTTCGCCGTGCGTCCGCCAAGACTGCTCTTCAGCCTGCCGATCGATTCTACATAGATCCCACGCACCACAGCGCCGATCACCAGCAGGCCCGTGCGCAATCGGCCGTAGGGCGACGCATCGAAAACCCGCGGGACCCATTCGCGCAACAGCGCGGGGCGTCTGGCGCTCAACGAACGGAACACGATGCGCTTGAGGAAATCGGCCAGGCCGCGCGCGAAATCGCCATCGCTCACCAGCCCGCGCGGAACGCTCATGATGGCTTCCCAATAGAGCCTGCGGACGAAATCGTTCGAGCTGCTCAGGATGGAACCGCCCGCGTTGACCCGATAGGCCGTCAGTGGACTTCCGACCTGCGCGAGCCAGCCTTTCCGCGCATGCAGGAGGTGCGCGTGGTAGTCGATGTATTGCCCTTCGATCGCGATCAAGCCCTGCCTGAGTTCGGCCCGCATCAACACCGAACTCGCGTGGAGGTAATTCCCCCTGCGCAGCATGCCGGCAAGATCCATGCTCCGGTCTCCTGCATCATTGAACAGGCCGAGCCGTTGCCCGCTTTCGGTGACTGTAATGGCATTGGTGTAGACAGCCACGCATTCCGGATGCGCCTCCAGGTAGGACAGTTGCGCTTTCAGCTTGCCGGGCAGCCAGTAGTCGTCGCCATCCAGGATCGCGATGAATTCTCCGCTTGCCCGGAGCAACAACGACCGCAGGTTCTCCCATACGCCGAGCCGTGGCTCATTGCGAAGATGGACGACCACTCCGGGATGCTGCCTTGCCAGCGCCGCGACGATGCTGCTGGTGTTGTCGTCCGAACAGTCGTCCCCGACCAGGATTTCGAGGGTCGCATCGCCGGACTGGATCAACACACCTTCGATGCACTGAAGGATGTATTTCTCCTGGTTGCAGGTCACGATGCATACCGAAACGACCGGCAGGCTCATGGAAGCGATTCTCGGCCGCCGGCGAGTGCCAGCCCAGGTTCATTTCGAAACATCAGACGTCCTTTGTTGCCTGTTGCTGCATGCGGAAACGGCTGCGGAACAGGGCGATCATTTCGTCGACCGTAGCCAGGCGCAGCAGCCAGCCCAGCAACGCGAAAACGATCGCACCGGCACACGTCAACAGAACCAGGGCGACCTGCGGCCTCAGCACCAGGTGCACATCGAGCTCGTACACGATGCCCGCCATGGCCAACGCAACGCCCATGATCGGCAGGAAATCGCGCGTCTGGTCGACCGCGCCATAGCCGAGCAGCCGACGCGAATAATGGGCGTTGATCACGAAGGATACCGTGCTGGACAGCACCTGGCTCCATGCGATGCCCATGATTCCGTGGAAGGATCCCGCCACGAGCAGGACCAGGCCGATCGATTTCTTGATCACTTCCAGGCGGAACATCAGCCGGGAGTGACCCTGTGCCATGAGCACCTGCAGGTTGATGACCTGCAAGGGCCACAACACGCCGACCAGGCACAACACGCGAAGTACCGGCACCATCGCCAGCCAGTTCTGGCCGAACAGGGTCAGGACCAGCGGCTTGGCGACCGCTGCCATCCCGAGCATCATCGGCACGTTCAGCAGCATCATGCCGCGTGCGGCGACCTGCACTCCACGGCGCAACGTCGCCTTGTCGTGCGCCGCGGCGGAAAACATCGGGAACGCGACACGCATCAGGATGCTGGTGAAGAAACCGCATGGCATCTGCTTGGTGTTGTCGGCATTGTTGTACAGCCCGAGTTCCCGCACATTGTAAAAACGGCCGATCAGCAGCGTGTACAGCCGCGAGTAGATTATTTCCATCATGCTGGATGCGAAGTGGTAGCCGCCGAAACCGAACAGCTTGCGAACCGATGCACGGCTGAATGCGCCGAGCGGTCGCCAGCGATGGAGGCTCCACAGCAACAAGGTGCTGACGCCCGTCATCAGGATGGCCTGCAGCGCGAGCGCCCATACCCCGAAGCCCCGGTAGGCCATCCAGATCGCGACGCCGCCCGATACGATGTTTGCGGCAGTGCCGACTTTCATCAGCGTCCGGAAATTCAGTTCCTTCGCCAGCAACGTCGCGTGGATCGCGCCCAATCCGCTCAGGAAGACGTTCAGCGACATGATTCCCATCAATGGCACCAGGATCGGCTGGCCATAGAAGGCTGCAATCGCCGGGCCGAGCGCCCACAAGGCCAGTGCGACCACGAAGCCGATGCACAGGTTGAACCAGAACACCGTGGATTCGTCGACACGGTCCACGTCCTGGCGCTGGATCAACGCAGCCGAAAAGCCGCCATCCAGGAGCACCGTGCCTATTCCCGTGAAGATCGCGAGCAGTGCGATCGTTCCGAATTCGCTTGGGCCCAGCATGCGCGCGAGCACGATCGATACCGCAAACTGCAGTCCCTGGCGCAGGAATCCATCCGCCGCGCTCCACAGGAGCGCGTTGATCGCACGACTTTTCAACATGGCTGACGTCGTGGTTGAAATGCCATCGAGGGTTCCGGGGGACAGGTTGCGCTGCTTCGGACGATACATCAGCATACCGCCAACGAAAATTTCCCGGCGAATCCATCGACGATTGCTCTGCGTGAGGCGCGTGGCACTGGTCGTTCAAGGGCAGGCAATCATGGCAACCGTATCGAAATTCGACGAAGAAACCGGGCCGCTCGCAAGAGCGCACATCGATGATTTCGTCAGGAAGGTCGCGAAGAACCTCGTTGCAACGACGGGACGGCTGCTTGAAATCGGCCCGCAGGAGCGCTCCCTCGTGCGCGAATCGTTTACCCAATTCGAGATCGATACATTCGACATCGTCGAGACTTACGGTCCGACGCATGTTGGAGACATCACGAAGCACAATGTTGCCATTCCCGACTCCACGTACGACTGCGTCGTCGGCATGGAGGTACTGGAACACACCCTCGACCCGTTCGGCGGCGTGCGCGAGATGCGGCGGATACTGAAGGACGGGGGATACCTGCTGGTCTCGGCACCGCTGAACTGGCGCATCCACGGCCCGATCCCGGATTGCTGGCGGTTCACCGAGCATGGCTTCAAGGTGTTGCTCAGGGACTTCGATATTGTTGAAATAGACATCCTGGAAACCCCGGGCAGGGATCTGTTCCCGATCCACTACAACGTGCTGGCCAGGTGCAACAAATCGAAGCAGACGCTCGACAGCGAGCTCACGTTCCGGTTCATTACCTGACAGCCCGACCCAGTGAACGAGACTCCCATGAAACGCATCGGAATACCCAGGATCCGCGAACTGCTTCCCGCGATCGATTCGGCGACGTTTTCGCCTGAGGTATTCCGGGAGATGGGCGTGTTCGTCGTGCGCGGCGCCATCCCGCCCGATGTGATCGACGCATGGCAGAAGACATGGAATGATTTTTACGCGGCCGAGTTGTCGACCGGCCGCAAGGTCAACCGGTTCAATCCGGTCGCGGTCGATGAGGTGCTGCCGCCGACCCTTGCCGCCATGCACAAGCATCCGGCCCTGCTCGATGTCGTGGAAAAAGCCTTCGGCCCCGATATCGCGCTGTACAACCAGCGCATGGTGGTCAAGGACGTCCACAGCCGCGGCCCGGTTTTCCTGCACCAGGATTCGCCGTACCACATCGGCTGGTCCAGCAAGGCTTCCGCGTTCGTCCCGCTGAGCGCGGTCAGCCCCGAGAATGGCGGAATGATCTTCTATCCGGGCACCCACCAGTTCGGATACCTCGGCGATGCGGGGGAAATCAATCCTTCCATCATCGATCCGGACTGGCCGACCGTTTCGCCATCGTTGTCGCCCGGCGACATCGTGCTGATGAATTCCTCGATGTGGCATTGTTCCGGCCCCCACGTCGACGGCCCGGACCGCGTGCTTGCCGACATCATCTACCAGCCTGCCGATGACCCGAGTGGAATCGCCCTGCTTCGCGGCGAATGGCGCACGGAAATTTTCCTCGACCGCAAGAGCGATCTGTTCGTGCGTTCGAGGGTCAGCCGATTGGTGGAGTTGCAGCGCGAGCTGGATGGACTCAGGCCGAATCCCGGACCATGATCGACCAGCGCGGGCCTGCCATGGCAAGCGCGAAGCAATCTTACCGGCAGATTTCGTAACCACCGCCACGCAAATGGGTGAGCATGACCGCGATCAACAGGCGTATCGTGATTTTCGGCTTCGGCGGCCTCGCCCGCGAACTGTGGGGCTGGATCAGGAACGGCAAGGACAGCGCACTGCGCGAGCGCGTCGCGGCATTCGTCATCGACGGCGAACCTCCTGCCGATCCCTATGACGGCATCCCGGTCCTCACCCGCGACGATGCGGCCAGCCTGGGATCGGTGGAATACCTGCTTGCGGTCTCCGAGCCTGCAGCGCGCAAGAGATTGTCTGCCGAACTGGACGCGCGCGGCTGGGTCGCGGGCAACTACATCCACGAATCCGCGATGCTCGGAGTCAATCTCTCGATCGGGCGGGGAACGATCGTGTTCCCGCGATGCTCGCTGTCCTCGGACGCGGCCATCGGCGAGCATGTACTGGTCAACGGCGGCACCGCGATCGGACACGATTGCATCATCGGTTCGTATACCTCCCTGCTGGGTGGCATCAGCGTGAACGGAAACGTCATCATCGGCGAATCGGTATTGGTCGGCGCCGGCGCCATCATCTATCCCGGCAAGACAATCGGCGACGGAGCCATCGTCGGCATGGGCAGCGTCGTGTTTCGCGACGTCGCCGCGGGGCAGACGGTATACGGCAATCCGGCCAAACCCCTCGGTTGAACATCGCGCAAGCCGTCAGGCCGAGATGTTCGAGGTGCGGCCACCGTCGACGATGATCTGTTGTCCGGTGATCCAGCGCGCCTTGTCCGAGATGAGGAATTCGACCGCATGGATGACATCCATGGGCAAGCCGACTCCCAGCGGGTAGTCGCGTTCGAATTTCGCGACGAGATCGGGATCATTGAACATCGATTCGGTCATCGGCGTGCGCAATGCGCCCGGCAACACCGAGTTGACCCTCACCTGCGGCGCCAACTCGATCGCGAGCGATTTCATCAGGGCGTCCAGCGCGCCCTTGCTCGCGCTGTAGGCGCTGAATCCCTTCGCGCCGAACTTGCTGGCGATGGTTGAAATGAAAACGACCGCCCTGAGTTGCTGCTTGTTGAGCTTCTTCTTCGTCAATGCCTTGATGATTTCCATTGCGGAAAAGACATTGACGCGGAACGTATCGGCGACCATCTCCGTGGTCAGGCTCCTGAGCGGCAGGACGTCCAGCGACGCGGCGCAGTGGACGAACGCGCTGACGCTGGCGTCGTGTTCGGCGAGCAATGATCCAAGCCCTGCGGCGATGTTCTCGACGTCCGCGAGGTCGTGGCGCCAGGCCAGGTGTTTCCCGGGCGACACGCAATCGCCCAAGGCCTGCTGAAGGCGGTCCGGATCGCGCCCACCCAGGATGAGGCGATGGCTGCCGGACAGCTCGCGCGCCATCGTGCGTCCGACGCCCGAGGAAGCGCCGGTGATCAGCACGTAGCCCTCGTCGTGCGATGTTGTCTGCCCGTTGGTCACGTTTCTTCCAATGCCCGGCTGCGCGGATGCGGCGAACTCATCGATTCCCCATCATCGCGCAAGATATCCACCGTCCACCACCAGTACCGTTCCGGTGATCCAGCGGCCCGTGTCCGCCACGAGGAACGCCGCGGCATGGGCAACGTCCTCCGGCTGGCCGAACCCCAGCGGATGCAGCGCCTCTACGGCATCCCGCTGCGATTCGTCCCATGTTTGTTGCAGCCTGTCCAGCATCGGCGTCCGCACGTAACCTGGCGCAATGCAATTGACCCGAATCCCGCCCGGCGCGAATTCCAGCGCGAGCGAGCGCGCCATTCCATGCAATGCGGACTTGCTCATGGAATAGGCCACCGACCCGGCGCCGCCGGCGAGCGCCATGATGCTGGAAATGAAAACGATCGAGCCGGAGCTTCCCGCATACACGCGCTTCCTGCCCATGTTCTTCGACAAGGCAAGCGCTGCTTCGCAGTTGATGGCCAGGATCCTGCGCCAGGTCGCCGGCTTGAGATCCCTTGCCGGCATGACGGTCTGGGTTCCCGCGCAATGGATCACGCCGTGAAGCGGGCCATCCGCGGAAACGATCTCCCGTACCAGCGTGTCGATGCCTTCGGTTTGCTCCAGGTCGAAGACGTATCGCGCATGATCGCCCGGCTGCATGCTGGCGATCGACTCGTCCATCTGCGGCCCGTTCATGTCGACAAGGCTGATCGACGCGCCGAGGGCGGCGAACTGGATGGCGATCGCGCGACCGATTCCCGAGGCCGCACCGGTGACGAGGTAATGCCTTCCGGTCAAATCGAGTGGATTGGGGATGGTCCGGGCCATGCCAGTGCTCAACCTGCGCTGTCGTTCTTGCGGCCCGCGCTGACCAGATCGAACAGGGCGCGGATCGTGACGACGCTCTTGATGTCCTTCGCCGAAAAGACGACGCCGTACTTGTCGTCGGCCATCGAGATGACCGAGAGGATCGCAAGGGAATCCCAGGCCGCGAAATCCTCCAGCCGATCCGTCTCCGCAACGGTTTCCTCGTCGAGGATATCCGCCATCTCCTTCAGGAACTCATCCACGCCTGCCTCCTACGGGTAATCGATCATTTCGCAAAAATCCAGCGGCCCCATCCGCAACAGCATGGAAGCCCAGGTGAGCCCGACCCCGAACCCGCCGAGAACCACCGTCGAGGTTCCGCCCAGGATCCGCTCGCGCAGGTTGAAAGCGAGCGCGAGCGGGATCGTGACGCCGCTGGAATTGCCGAAGTGCTCGACGATGTTGCTCGGCATCCTGTCGTACGGAACCTTCATCTTGTCGGCCAGCTTCTGCAGCATGAACCTGTTCGGCTGGTGGAAGACGAAGGAATCGACGGCACCGATGTCGACATCCGCGGCATCGAGCAGTGCGTCGATCATTTTCGGGACCTCGACTTGCACGAAATTGAACACCGCGGAACCGTTCATGACGAGATCGTCCCGTGCGCGCAGGTTGCCTTCGGCATCCGCTTCCTGGATCCGCGTCAGCGGGGTCGACGGCTCCCTGAATCCGCCGGCCGGGACGATCAATGCGTCGTGGCGGGTTCCGTCCATCTTGATGTTCGCGTGGATCGGCGTCGTATCCGTCGAACGCCCCACGATCGTGATCGATGCCGCGTCGCCGATCAGCGGGTAGCTGTTGCGGTCGCGCGAGGACACCTTGCGGCTCAGCACGTCGGCATTGATCAGCACGACTTTCCGGATCGCGGGTTGATCGAGCAGCATGAAAGCCTGGATGAGCCCGATCAGGAATCCCGCGCAGCCTTGGTTGATGTCCATGCAGAACAGGTCGTGCTTGAGTTGCAGCCTGCCCTGGATGACGTTGCTGGTTGGCGGCATGAAGTAATCGGGCGACTGCGACACCAGGATCAGCGCATCGAAATCGTCCCGCTGCAGCATCCCGCGCTCGAACAGGTGCTCAAGCCCGTGCACTGCGAGATCTGAAACGCACACCGGCCCATCGACGATCCGGTGCCGGTCGTAACCCATCACTTCCTTGAGCTTGATGGAGCGTTCAACGGGGAAATTGAACTGCTCCATCTCCTCGACGAATCTGCGTTCGTTGGACGGCAGGATGGTCAGCAGGCCGTCGATTTTCCGCTGTCCGAAGACGAGATTCACGTCTCGATGCCGTATTTCTGCAGGAGTTGCCTGATCGCGCCCAGATTGTTGAAGTTCTCGGGAAGAATGTCCACTCCCTCGATGCAGATGGAGAATTCCCTGTCCAGGTCGGATACGAGGGCGATCACGTCGATCGAATCGAGCATGCCATCGGCGATGAAATCATCCGACGCGGAAAAATCGAATTCGGGGCGTATCCCCGTCAGGACATCCAGGATTTTCTTCGTCACTGCATTGGCCTCGCGTGTCTCACCATAATATCATCGACCAGCGAATCGTCCCGGAACCCGTAATGCCGATACTTGGCGATCGCGTCCTCGTTGCTCGCGATGACCCACAGCAGGATCCGCCTGCTGCCGGCGCAACGACTGAAAAACATCCTGATCAATCGCGCACCGATCCCCTGATCCCTGAATCGCCCATCGATGTGCCAGTAACGCAGGGTCGTGGTGTAGCCGGTCGTATCGTGGATCAGTACGCCAGCCAGCTCCGAAGCCTGATACATGGCAAGTACAGCACCCTTCGCCACGGCATCGTTCAACTGGTCGAGGTCGGGAATCTGTTCCGAGACAGGGTCGAGTTGTTTTTGCAGGAACATGTGGATGCGCTGCACATCGCCCGGCCCCGCCTGCATGACATCCGGATCAACGCGCCAGACGTCCATCGTCGGATCCGGCAACCGGTACATCCGGAGCAGGCGCGTGTATCCCGCGAACGCGTTTTCGGCATGCGCATCCGCCACAGCCTGGAGGCTTTCCTTTTTTCCGATCAGGTCGGTGACGATCGTCACGGCGGGCAGCGCGGAAACCAGGGCGCCGAGCGCGGCCGACAGCGCGGCCGCTCCGGATGCGACATGGTAGAGACGATGGAAGTCCGCGTCACGACGGAGAATCAGCACGGCGTGTTGCTGCTCCAGCACGAGCAGCGCCCGTGATGCGAGCCACTTGTTGATATC
Source organism: Pseudomonadota bacterium (assembly GCA_025355485.1). Classification (GTDB taxonomy): domain Bacteria; phylum Pseudomonadota; class Gammaproteobacteria; order Xanthomonadales; family Xanthomonadaceae; genus SZAS-103. The sequence goes on along the minus strand of JANXZP010000196.1, from coordinate 6,735 downwards.
CGTGCGCGTGGCAAAGAAATTGGTCGCGTAGCCCGCACCCTTCCGTGCCACGCGCCCTATGGCGTGCGCCAGCGCATCGGCATCGGCCACCTCCTTCATCCTCGCGACTCGTGCAGGATCGAAGCGAGACCGTTGCGATCGATCTTGCCGTTGGGATTTTTCGGAAGCACTTCCATCCGGTGAAAAACCGTGGGAACCATGTATTTCGGAAAGATGCTCAAAAGTCCGGCACGGATTTGCTGGGGTATCACGTCCTGCGACAAGACCTCGTAGAAGAGCGTGATCTCCTTCCGTGTCTGGTTGTAGAGCACGCATGCATTGGCGATTCCGTCGATGCAATGCACCTGGTGCTCGATTTCCTGGAGGTCGATCCGGTAGCCCATGTGCTTGATCTGGAAATCCTTGCGCCCTACGAGGAAAATCTCGTTGCGCTCGCCGCGGTAAGCGATGTCGCCAGTGCGGTAGATCAGTTCCGGATAATGCGTTTGCAGCGGATTCTGCACGAACGCATTCGCGGTCTTTCCCTCATCGTTCCAGTAACCTAGCGCAAGCGAACTGCCGCGCACGCACAACTCGCCGCGCTCGCCCTGCGCGCAGGCCTGACCGTCGTCATTCAGGATCAGTATGTCCGCGTTCCGGCATGGATGCCCGATGGGCAGCATGTCCTCATCCGCGAACTCCCTGTCGACGACGAAGTACGCGCAATCGACATGGATCTCGATCGGTCCGTAGAGATTCACGAACAGCGCATTGCGCAGTACCCTGCGCCAGTGATTGAGTTGCTTCATGGGGAATACCTCCCCCGCGAAGAACACGGTCCTCAGCCCGGACAGGTCGTACCCCTCCAGCAAGCCAAGGTTCGAAATGGTCACCATGATCGACGGTACCCAGAACAGGAAACTGATCGCCTGGGCTTGCAGGAACTCCATGAGCTTGGCCGGGAAGGTGGCCATCTGGTCCGGGACAAGAACCAACGTCGCGCCCTTGGCCAGGCAGAGGTTGAGCTCAAGCGTGTAGATGTCGAAATACAACGGGGACAGGCTGGCGATGCGCAAGTCGTCGTCGAGATCGAAGGTATCGAATACCCAATCCATGAAATCGATCGTTCCCCGATGGCTCAGCACGACTCCTTTCGGGACGCCAGTGGACCCCGACGTGTTGATGATGCACAGCGGATCCGTATCGATGATGTGCTGCAGTCGCGCGTCGATCGCGGCAGCGTCCGTTTCGATCTCTTCATCGAGCATGTCCTCGACGAAGCATAGCTCCGATTCCGGCACTCCCAGGCCGAGCAACTGGCGCTCGAGCGCACGCGAAGTAATGGTCAGCACGGGCTTGATGTTGTCGAGGATGTTCCTGATGCGCTGGGCAGGCGACTTGACGTCGAGGTTGGTGTAGATGTTGCCGCTGTAGACGATCCCGAGGTCGGCGAAAATCGCTTCGGCGCACTTGGGCAGGAAGACCGCGATCGGTCGGTTGATCGCATCGACGCGCCGCACCAGCAAAGCCGCGCAGCGTTTCGCGCGGGATTCGACTTCCGAGAACATGTACGATCGGTCGCCGTCGACGATCGCCACTTTCCCCGGGAAATTTCGCGCCGCTCCATTTTCGAAATAGTCGAGGACGTTGTGGCTCATCTGGCGTTCCGTTCAAGGATCGGTTGGGTGTGCTGCGGATGCGGCATGCCTTCACTCAGTCGTCGCGGCAAAGGTTGACGCATGCGTCGCGCGCGGCCTGTCGCCAGCGTCATGCCGCGTCCGAAAGAAGGACCTGGAATATCCTGAGGATGGTGGCGATGGCCCCGTCCGGCAATGCGGTTCCGGTCGGCAGGACGACCACGCTGTCCGCAACCCGCTCCGTGTTGTGCAGCACCATCCCGGCATGCGGATACAGCGCCCTGTAGGGCTGCATCTTGTGGCAACCGGGCCAGAAATACTTGCGGGCGAGGATCCCTTCCGCTTGCAACGCGGCTACCAGCTCGTCGCGGGTCGCACGACAACCCTCTCCGACTTCCAGCACGATGTACTGGAAGTTGTTCCTCTCCGCTTCGTCATACGCCATCAGGCTCAACTCCGGCAGTCCCGACAACGCATCGCGATAGGCATGGTAGTTCTTGCGGTTCGAGTCGATCACGGTATCGATGTGGGCGAGGTTGGCCAGGCCCATCGCGGCGCAGACTTCGATCATCTTGCCGTTGGTGCCGGGATGGATGACATGGTCGTAACCGGCGAAACCGAAGTTCCGCATCAGGCGCATCATTTCCGCCAGTTCGTCGTCGTTGGTGACGACCGCGCCGCCCTCGAACGTGTTGAAGAACTTGGTGGCGTGGAAACTGAGAACCTCGCAGGCGCCGAAGCGACCGATCGTCTGGCCCTTGTAGCTGCAGCCGAATGCGTGTGCCGAGTCGAACATCAATCGCAAGCCATGTTCGTCGGCGATGCCCTGCAGCGCATCGACAGGCGCGGCCCTGCCCCAGAGGTGCACCCCGATGATGCCGCTGGTGCGCGGCGTGATCATGCGGCGCACGGCGTCAGGATCGAGGTTGTGCGTCCTTGGGTCGATATCCGCGAAAACCGGGGTGATGCCCTGCCAATACAAAGCATGCGCGGTTGCAACGAAGGTATAGGAGGGGACGATCACTTCGCCTGCCAGTCCCAGCGCACGGATGGCGATTTCCAGCGCGATCGTTCCGTTGCACATAGCGACGCAATGCCTGACACCGAGATGCGCAGCGATGCGATGCTCGAACTCCTGCACCAACGGACCGTTGTTGCTGAACCACTGGCGGTCGAACATTTCACCAGCGAGCCGCATGAACGTTTCACGGCTGCCGACGTTCGGCCTGCCCACATGCAATGTATCGGCGAACGCTGGCGGCGCGCCGTTGATGGCCAGATCAGGACGGGAGCGGATTTCCTTCATGATCGGCGCCATCCGCCTTGCATCGGCTCGTGGGATACGGGACGAAAAATCCGGACCCGGCAGATCCTCCGGCTGGTTGCGTTCACGATCACGCGTCTGGTCCCCTGGTGTAGGTGAGGTTGGTGATCTGTTCGGAGACCAGTCCAATCAGGAACACGATCACCGATGCACTCAGCAGCAGCGCGCTCATGTTGGTGAAGCGGTGTTCGTAGGCGAAGGTATAACCGTAATAACCGACACCGGAAAGGAAAAACGCCATCGCGACCGGCGCAAAGAGTTTCAGCGGCGAATACAGGGTCGCGATCTTGAAGATGATCAGCAGGAAACGCACGCCGTCGCGCAGCGGTCGGATGTGGCTCTTGCCGATGCGCTGCTTGACCTGGACCGGCACGTAGGCGACCGGATACGCACTGCGGAAGAACGCCATCGTGATCGTGGTCGGGTAGGAAAATCCGTTCGGCAGCAGGTGCAGGAATTCGCGGAACTTCTCGGCACGCACCGCGCGAAAGCCCGAGGTCAGGTCGTGGATCGTGTGCCCGGTCATCCAGCTGGACAGCTTGTTGTAGAACGCGTTCGCGAATCCGCGGCTACGGCTGGCCTGGCCATCTCCATCGCGCGCGGCAACCACCATGTCGTAACCTTCCGCGAGCTTGCCCAGCAACGCGGCAATGTCGCCGGGCTCATGCTGGGCGTCGGCATCCATGAATACCAGCGTGTGGCCACGCGCCGCCGACGCGCCGCGCTTGACCGCCGCGCCATTGCCCATGCTGTAGGGCGAGCGCAGTACCTGCGCGCCGTGTTCCGAGGCCACCATCGCCGTGCGATCGGTCGAGCCATCATCGACCAGCAGGATCTCGGCCAGCGGGTACAGCATGCGCAGACGCGGCAGCAGTAGCGCCAGGCCGGCCTCCTCATTCTTCGCCGGCAGCACGATGCTGAGCTCGGTATCCACGCATTCTCCCCCGGGTCGTTCCCGGCTAGCCTAACGCAGCCGTCCCTCGCCGTCGCGCCGGGGTCGCCAACTCCCCGCGGACTACTTCCGCGACCTGATTTGCGGTAGATTCGGCAGCAGGTTCGGACATGGGTACGCATGAACGCTGCGGTCACCGCCAATCTGGTCGGCATCACCGGCATCGTCCGGCGCTTGGTGATGGACGGCGTGCTGGCAGAGCCTGATGCGCGCGCCGCAATGGACGAAGCGCTGAAGGCCAAAAAACCGGTCCAGCAATACCTGCTCGAAAAGCGCCTGAGCAATCCGGCCCAGATCGCCGCCGCCAACTCGGCCGAGTTCGGCATGCCGCTGTTCGACGCCACCGCGATGGATCTGACCCAGGCCGCCATTAAGCTGGTCAGTGAGGAATTGATCCAGAAGCATCAGGTGCTGCCGTTGTTCAAGCGCGGCAACCGGCTGTTCGTGGGGATATCCGACCCGACCAACACCCGCGCGCTGGACGAGATCAAGTTTGCGACCAACCTGAACGTCGAACCGATCCTGATCGACGAGGAAAAACTCAAGCGCACGACCGACATGGCCATGAGCGTCAGCGATACGCTGACCGACGGCATGTCCGATGACGAGGGCCTAGAGAGCCTTGAAGTCGGCGACATCGGCGAGGGCGAAGCCGAACAGGCTGACCCCACCAAGGCCGACGACACCCCGGTCGTGAAGTTCGTCAACAAGGTGCTGATCGACGCGATCAAGCGCGGCGCGTCGGACATCCATTTTGAACCCTACGAAAACGATTTCCGCGTGCGCCTGCGCATGGACGGCATCCTGCGCTCGGTCGCCAAGGTTCCGGTGAAGTTGAATGCCCGCATCTCCGCGCGCCTGAAGGTAATGTCCTCGATGGATATCGCCGAGCGCCGGGTGCCGCAGGACGGGCGCATCAAGCTCGTGCTGTCCAAGACCCGGGCGATGGATTTTCGCGTCAGCACCTGCCCGACCCTGTTCGGCGAGAAAGTCGTGCTGCGCCTGCTCGACAGCGCCGCCGCCAAGCTTGGCATCGACAAGCTCGGTTACGAGGACGACCAGAAGCAATTGTTCCTCGATGCGATGCACAAGCCCTATGGCATGGTGCTGGTGACCGGCCCGACCGGTTCGGGCAAGACCGTGTCGCTGTACACCGCGCTGAACATCCTCAACACCGACGAGCGCAACATCTCCACCGTCGAGGATCCGGTCGAAATCCGCCTGACCGGCGTCAACCAGGTGCAGATGAACGTCAAGAAGGGCATGACTTTCGCGGTCGCGCTGCGTGCGTTCCTGCGCCAGGATCCGGACGTGATCATGGTCGGCGAGATCCGCGACCTCGAGACCGCCGAGATCGCGATCAAGGCCGCGCAGACCGGCCACATGGTGCTGTCCACCCTGCACACCAACGACGCGCCGCAAACCATCGCGCGCCTTATGAACATGGGCATCGCGCCATACAACATCACTTCGTCGGTCACGATCGTGATCGCGCAGCGGCTTGCGCGCCGCCTGCACGACTGCAAGCGCGAGGTGGTGCTGCCCGAGCATGCGCTGCTTGCCGAGGGTTTCAGCGAAGCCGACATCAAGCGAGGCCTGCACATCTACGAAGCGGTCGGTTGTCCCGACTGCAACGACGGCTACAAGGGCCGGCTGGGCATCTACCAGGTGATGCCGATGACAGAGGAAATCCAGAAGATCGTGCTCGAGGGCGGCAACGCCATCGAGATCGCCGAAGCGGCGCAACGCGAAGGCATCCGCGACCTGCGCCAATCGGCCTTGCTCAAGGCCAAGAACGGCGCCACCAGCCTTGCCGAAATCAACCGTGTGACGAAGGAATAACCATGGCCGCCACCAAATCCGCGGTACGCTCCCAGACCCAAGCTACGCTCCCACGGGAATCCAACCCACTGTCTGTCTTCGTGTGGGTGGGTACAGACAAGCGCGGCAAGAAACTCAAGGGCGAGGAACTTGCGAAGAGCGCCAATCTGCTTCGCGCCGACTTGCGCCGGCAAGGCATCAATCCGAGCGTGGTCAAGCCCAAGGGGAAGCCGCTGTTCGGCCAGGCGGGGTCGCGCGTCAGTGCGCGCGATATCGCGATCTTCAGTCGCCAGCTGGCGACCATGATGCAGTCCGGAATTCCGATGGTCTCGGGATTCGAGATCATCGCCGGCGGCCAGAAGAATCCGCGCATGAAAGCCCTGCTGGAAGCGATCCGTGGCGAGATCGAAGGCGGCTCGTCGCTGTACGAGGCGATCAGCAAGCACCCGGTGCAGTTCGATGAGCTGTACCGCAACCTGGTCAAGGCCGGCGAAGGCGCCGGCGTACTCGACACGGTGCTCGATACGATCGCTACCTACAAGGAAAAAATCGAGAGCATCAAGGGCAAGATTCGCAAGGCGCTGTACTACCCGGCCGCGGTGATCGCAGTTGCGATCGTGGTCAGTTCGATCCTGCTGATTTTCGTAGTGCCGCAATTTGAAGAGGTGTTCAAGAGTTTCGGCGCCGACCTGCCGGCCTTCACCAAGATGCTGGTGAACGCGTCCAGGTTCCTGGTGTCGTACTGGTGGATAATCCTCGTAATTACCGTTGGCTCCATTGTTGGGCTCATCTTCGCGGTCAAGCGCTCCCAGCGGCTCGCGCATTTCATCGACCGCATGATGTTGAAGCTTCCTATCCTGGGCCAGGTTCTGCACCAATCGGCGATCTCGCGTTTCGCGCGCACCCTGGCGCTGACCTTCAAGGCCGGCGTACCACTGGTCGAGGCGCTGGATACCGTCGGCGGCGCGTGCGGCAGCGTGGTGTATGCCGACGCAGTCAAGAAAATCCGCGAGGATGTCGCG
>JANXZP010000176.1 GCA_025355485.1 Pseudomonadota bacterium | reverse complement strand
CGCGCGCGGCTTTGGGCGCGTCATCAACATTTCGTCCGTAAATGGACAAACCGGCCAGTTCGGCCAGTGCAATTATTCGGCCGCGAAGGCCGGCATGCACGGTTTCACGATGGCGATGGCGCGCGAAGTGGCGCGCAAGGGCGTGACCGTCAACTCCATCTCGCCCGGCTATTGCGAAACAGCACTGGTGATGGCGGTGCCGGAAGACGTGCGCAACAAGATCATCGAATCGGTGCCGGTCGGCCGTCTCGGCAAGCCGTTCGAGATCGCGCGCACGGTTGCATTCCTCGCTGCGGAAGACGCGGGCTTCATCACCGGCGCGAATATCCCGGTGAATGGCGGGTTGTTCATGAGTTCGTGATCGGCCGAATTGCCGACGTTATTGCGTAGGCGATGCACCGGAACAATATTTCGCACGCATCGCCAGCGCCTTCGGCATCAGCTCCTGCAAACGCGCAATGCGGTTGCCCGGATTCGGATGCGTCGACATGAATTCGGGTTGACGCGCTCCACCCTGCTGCTCCATCCGCTGCCACAGCGGGATCGCGGCCTGCGGATCGAAACACGCGGCGGCAGCGAGCATCAGCCCGATCTGGTCGGCCTCGGATTCGTCCTTGCGCGAGAACGGCAGCAGCACGCCGAACTGACCAACCACTCCATATGCGCCCATCACTTCGCGCTGCTGCTGCGGATCCATGTTGCCCGCCGCCATGCCCACCGCGATCTGTCCGATCTGCGCCATATGCTGTTGCGCCATGCGTTCAGCGCCGTGGCGCAGCAAGGCGTGCGAGATTTCATGTCCGAGCACGACCGCTATCGCATCGGCGCTCTGCGCGACCGGAATCAACCCGGTATAGACCGCGATCTTTCCTCCCGGCAGGCAGAACGCGTTGACCTCGTCGGACTGCAGCACGCTCACCTGCCAGTCGAACGTGCTCCAGTCGATCGTCGGCTTCAGGCCTTTTTCGGCGGCGAGATCGGCCTCGACTTTCGGCGCGACAGCGATCAGCCGCTGCGCGATCTGCTTGATCTGCGCAACTTCCGGCCCGTCGGCTACCACCTGCGATTGCGACAGCACCTGCTGGTAGGCCTGCAAGCCGAGCGCAGCGTCCTGTTGCGCATTGGTCGCGATCAATTGCGTGCGCCCGGTCAGCGACGATTCCTGGCGGTTGGAAACGTAGTACCAGCCCGCGTACAGCAGGAACGCGAGGATGATCCACCAGTGGAAGCGTCCGCGTCCCGATGACTGGCCACCTTGATCCTGCCCGGTCGGATCCATGTTCATAGCGTCGCTCCTGTTATCGATAACCTATCGTCGCACCGTCACAGCACGCGTACCACCCGGAAACCGATCCGCGCGCTGGCATTGTCGGCGTCGTTCGCTGCGCGCCAGGCCGAGCGTGCCTGCGGCGGCGAACTCGCCCACGATGCGCCACGCACGACGCGTTTCGCGCAGCCCGGATTGACCCACGCGCTGCCGTCCTCGGGCGCGCGACGATAGCCGTCGTGCCAGCAATCCTGCGTCCATTCCGACACGTTGCCGATCATGTCGTAAAGCCCGAATGCATTCGCGGGGTAATGCGCGACCGGTGCCGTACCCCAGTAACCGTCGTAGTAACCGGCGAACGCATCGCCCCAGTGTCGCCCACTCGGTGAGGCATCGCTGCCGGCAAGGTCGCCCACGCCATTCGGCGGTCTGTTTCCGGCCCACGGATACGCACCGCTGCCGCCGGCGCGCAGCGCGTACTCGAATTCGGCCTCGCTGGGCAGGCGATACAAATGCGCGGTTTCCTTCGACAACCAGACCGTGTAGGCCTGCGCGTCGTTCCACGACACATGCATCACCGGCTGCGGCGGCGCGGCGCGCTGACCGGCGTAGTCGTCGCGCCAGTCCACGCCATCGCGCGCGTCGAGCTTGCCCTTGATCTCGTCGTACACCAGCGAATGCCCGTTGCGTTCGGCATCGGTGCGGTAATGCGTGGCCTGCACGAAGCGCCCGAACTGCTCGACCGTGACTTCGGTGCGTGCCATCGCGAAACCGTGTTTGAAGGCGACCTCGCGCTGTGGGGTTTCGTCGGCTTCGTGGCCCGGTTCGTCCTCGCGAGCACCCATGCGGAAACTGCCGATCGGCAGCACGATCATCTCCGGCGTGCGGCCGGCCGACACCAGCGCCTCGGTGAACGCCTGCCCTGGCTTGAACATGCCGTAATTGCGTTGCAGCACGATGCGCGCGCGCAGGTCGCGCGCTTCGGCCGACAACGGCGCGGCGCGTTCGATCTGCTTGAGCAATTGTTCGGCGCGATCCGGATCGCCGGACGCCAGCGCGGTGTCGGCCTGCGCCTGTAGCATCGCCGCTGCACGTTGGCGGATCGCGACGATACGCGCGCTCGCGTCCTGCAACGCCTGCGAATCCTGGCGCACGGTCGCGGCCTGCGCGATCAACCGATCAGACTGCTGATAACGCCCCGCCTCAGCCTCGGCCAGCGCCTTGGCGATGAAAACGCCTTCGATGCGCGCGAGGCCCGCATCGGCCGCCTTGCTGTCAGGCGCCAGCTTCAACGCCTGACGGTACACCCCCTCGGCATTGCCCGAACGCGGCGCGACCAGCGCACCAGCGCGCTCGAATCGCTGGCCGCGCTCGATCAGGCCCGCGACATGCCAGCCCTTGTTCAGCGCGACGAACAACGCGGGCAGCGCAGGATCGTCCACGCGCAACAACTTCAGTCGATCGGCGTCGCGTTGCGCACTGACCATGTCTTCCAGCACCAGCGACGCATTCGCGCGCGCGCGCAATGCCGCAACGACCGCGTCCATGCCGTGCAACGCCACCGCATTGTTCGGATCGGTCGCCAGCACGGTGCGATACAGCGCCAACGCATCGGTTGGCAGTGTCGGCGCAGGCACTGTCGGTGCCGCCATGTCGTTAAGTTCGGGCGGCGCCTCGCCAGACGGCACGCCGCGTTCGTCCAGCCTGCCTGCGTTCAATGCGAGTTGCGCCTGCCTGAGCGCCTCGCCGATTTTTTTCTTCGGCACTGCGGCCGGTTCGGGCAAGGCCTCGATAGCCGGCCTGCGCAACACGATCGGTTGCGCGGGCAGCGGTTCGGGTTGCGATGGATGTTTCGCGCTAACCGTAGGCGCGGTTCGTTGCACGACCGCCTGCGGCGGCGCTTCGCCATGGCAGCCGGTCACCATGGCGATCATGATGCCCAGCGCCAGCATGCAGCCAATGCGGTGATCGCGCATGTGTCCTCGGCCTCGAATGAAATCGCCGTGCGTGTGCAAGCTGCGCGGCGCCAGCCGCAAAGTAGGCTATCGTCGCGCCTGTCGCAAGCCAACAAGACAGGAACCTCTCTATCGTGCACCACTGGATCGCCAACCCTGTTCAACTCGCCGACCACCTGGCGCGCTGGACCGATATCGAATTGCTCGCGCTGGATACCGAATTCATCCGCGAACGCACCTGGTGGCCGCAGCTCGCGCTGGTTCAGATGACGGCTCCCGGCCACGACGTATTGCTGATCGATCCGACCGTGGGCGGCATTCCCGAACTGCTGCGACCGCTGATCGGGAATCCCGCAATCGTGAAACTCATGCACAGCGCCAGCGAGGACGTGCAGGCGCTGCAACGCGGCTGTGGCGCAGTGCCGGCGCCACTGTTCGATACCCAGATCGCCACAGCGTTGTGCGGCATCGGCGCCGGCATCGGCTACCAGAAACTGGTCGAAACCCAGCTCGGCATCATGCTGCCGAAAAGCGAGACGCGTTCGGACTGGATGCGCCGGCCGCTGTCGCCCGCGCAATTGATCTACGCAGCCGACGACGTGCTGCACTTGCACGCGCTGCACGCGATCCTGCACGAGAAACTGCGCGAACTCGGCCGCGAGGAATGGCTGACCGAGGATAGCGCGCGCCTGCTCGCGAGCTCCGGCAACGAGACACCCGACCGTTATCCGCACCTGGCGCTGCGCGGCGCGCAATACCTAGATGCCGAAGCGCAGGCCTTGCTGTGCCGGCTGCTGCGCTGGCGCGAGGCGCTGGCACGCGCGGGCGACCGTCCGAAGGGCTGGATCCTCGATAACGAACTCGCGATCGCGCTCGCGCGCAAACCGCCCGGCGACGCGCGCGCATTCCATGCCTTCCTCGACACCCAGCCGAAAGCGCCGCGCAAGCTGCGCAGCGAATTGTGGAATGAACTCGCGCAGCCTCTGACCGCCGGGGAGCGCGATATCCCGCTGGTACTTACTCCCGATGGTGCGCAGAAGAAACGGTTGCGCGCATTACAGGACGCCGTCGCCTCCGAGGCCACGCGGCTGGGTTTGGCCGAGGGCGTACTCGCTTCGCGGCGCACGCTCGAAGCCCTGCTCGACGGCAACGGCTGGCCAGCGGCGCTGGAAGGCTGGCGTCGTCCGATCCTGGAACCGTTGCTACGCCCAGTTCTCGACGCACGGGACTAGCGCCACGGCGCGCCGACCGGTATCCTTGCCGGCCTGTTCGATGGGGCGGTAGCTCAGCTGGGAGAGCGTCGCGTTCGCAATGCGAAGGTCCGGGGTTCGATCCCCCGTCGCTCCACCAATCGGACATACAACAACATCCCGCAACACCCCTGAAACCGCGCTCTGACGCGGTTTTTTCTTGCCTGCGCTTCCCTTAAGCTACCGCGACGCCCCTTGAGTTACCGCAAGTCTGGGGGTACGGTTGCGGGTACGAGGGGCGCGCATTGATGGCGTACCCCCAATAATGGAGGGTCGCGCCATGCTGTCACCTTCAGCCGTTGCCAACGCCAAGCCTCGCGAAAAGGGGTACAAGCTGGCCGACGAACGCGGCATGTTCCTGCTGGTGCAACCGAGCGGCTCGCGACTCTGGCGGTTCAAGTACCGCCGACCAGGTACCCGCAAGGAAAACCTGCTGTCACTCGGCGCATACCCCGACGTGTCGCTGAAACAGGCCCGCGAGCGCCGCGAAGAAGCACGCAAACAATTGGCCGATGGCATCGACCCAGGCGACAAGCGCAAG
>JANXZP010000015.1 GCA_025355485.1 Pseudomonadota bacterium | reverse complement strand
CATCCGCGCGCCGAATATCGGCGAGCTGTTCGGTTTGGGCCAATTTGGTTCAACCGTGCAGGACCCTTGCAATGCTGACCCACACACCGGAGCGTTCGACGCGAAATTTGCTGCAGCGTGCAATGCGGCGCATGTGCCCTCCTCAGCTTTGCACCCGTTCCAGCAGCTCAACACGCAAATCACCACCTTTACCGGCGGCAATTCGACCCTGAAGCCGGAGAAATCGGACAACTACAACATCGGCGCGGTGTACAGCCCGTCGTGGGCGGAAAACCTTTCGTGGTCTGCCAAGCTCGATTTCGAGCTGGATTACTTCCACTACAAGATCAAGCATGCGATCGGCGCACCCGACACCCAATCCCTGCTTGATGCATGTTATTCGGGGGCCACCATTAGCGCCGCTTGTGCCGCAGAGTTCCAGCGTTATTCATCGAACAACCAGCTCCAGCCACCTTCCGATATTCTGACCAATCTAGGGCAGATCACCACCAGCGGCTTGGATATCAAATCCAACTGGCTGAGTCCGCAGACGAGCTGGGGTCAGTTCAGCGCGGCCGTGCAAGCGACCTACACAATCGATTACAAAAAGATTGGTCCGACAGGAGCCGTCGATCCGCGCGCTGTTGGCATCGAACTGCAGGTCGATGGCCAGGACACCGCCATCTTCGATTGGAAAAGCAATCTGCAGCTCGGCTGGAAATACGACGATTGGAGCGCGACTTGGAACCTGCGTTACTTGTCGTCGGTCAAGGAGGACTGCCACACGGCAGCTCGTCCGACCAGCTTCTGCCCAGATGCTGCCGGTAATCGGGCCAAGGTCGGCTTCCACACGTTGAAGGCAACGACCTACAACGACGTGCAACTCGCATGGAACAACTCGTTCGGCATGAACGGCCTGAAGTTGTCGGGAGGCCTGAACAACGTGTTCGCGCAGAATCCGCCGGTGTGCGTGACCTGCTCGCTCAATGGCTACGATGCCAGCGACTACGACCTGCCGTTCCGCTTCTGGTATGTGGATCTGAACTTCAAGTTCTGATTCCTGGTTCAAGCTCAATCGAAAAAGCCGGCGAGCAATCGTCGGCTTTTTTGTTTGTAGCGTGCGCTGTATGCACGCCTGATTCTGACCGGATGCTTCGTGCGCGCAGCGCACGCTACGGCAGCGAAAGCTCCAGCGCGATCGCTAGGTGATCCGAGCGCCCTGCGGCCAGGGCGCGCGGCGGGGCGGCGGCGAGGTCTTCGCTGCAGAGGATGTGGTCGAGCGCGCGCATCGGTTTCCAGCTCGGGAACGTGGCAGTGATTGCGTCCGGCGGTTGCAGCCGCGTGCGGCGGTAGAGCTTACGCATTTCGGGGGCGTCGTGCGCGCAGTTGAAGTCGCCCATCAGCACCGCGTGCGGTGCATCGGCCAGCAGCTCGGCGAGGAAATCCAGTTGTGACGCGCGCGAAAGCATGCCCAGCGACAGATGCACCACCGCGACGCTCAGCTGATCCGCACCGTTGCCGAAACGTGCCAGCAGCACGCCGCGCCCGGCGACCCGGCCCGGCAACGCATAGTCCAGCACTTCGTCGGGACGCTCGCGACTGAGCAGGCCGTTCGCGCTGTGCGTGATGCCGCCGACGCGGCGGTTCGACTGGTGGCTCCAGAACGGGAACCCGGCCAGCTCGGCGATGCGTCGGGTCTGGTTGGTAAAACCCGAACGCAGGCTGCCGGCATCGCTTTCCTGCAGGCCGACGATATCGAAGTCGGCGCTGAGCTCGGCAATCGCCGCGAGGTTGTCGCGCTTGCCGTGCGGCAGCACGTGCGACCAGCTGCGCGAGACATAGTCGCGATAGCGCTGGGTGCTGGACCCGGCCTGGATGTTGCAGCTCAGCAGTCGCAGGCGGCGTGCCGGCATCGGTTGGGAAACGGGCCGGCGCATGGCGCGGCCCGTCGTCTCAGTGCTGGGCGTGCTCGGGGCGCTGCTTGGCGACCAGCCAGTCGATCGTGTGCAGCAGTCGCTCCTCGCCCTTCTCGCCGATGACCTGCATGGCGCGGTATTTGCCGTCGATCACGATGGTCGGCGTGCCGTCGACACCCCAGCGCGTTTCCTGATCCTGCGCTTGCGCGATCTTCGCGCTGACCGCGAAGCTGTGCATCGTGGAGGCGAAGACTTTCGGATCGACGCCGTAATCGGCATACAGCTTCGGAATGTCATCGGCTGTGGCCACGCGCTTATCCACGTGCACGGCCTTGAAGATGGCGTCGTGGCTCTTTTCCTGCACGCCCATCGCTTGCGCGGCATAGAACGCGCGCTCGAACCCGTCCGGAAGGCCGCCGAACGGACCCGGCAGATAGCTGAACTGCACATCCGACGGCAGGGTCTTCTCCCACTTGGACAGGAACGGCTGGAACTGGGCGCAATGGGAACAGCCGTAACCGAACACTTCGACCACCTGCACCTTGTCGCCGCCGGGCTGGTCGGGGGTGTCGATCAGGTAATAGTCCTGGCCTTCCACCGGCGCCGGACCTGCTGGCATGCCCGAGGGAGGGGCGATGACTGCCGCTGCGGGCGCTGCCGCGGTCGATGCATTCGCCACCGCTGTCGAAGCAACGCTCGTCGCGGCGGTGCTGGCGACAGCAGCGGTGGCCGCAGCCGCCGGCACGCTCGACATGGTCGCTGCCTCCGGAGACTTGGCCGTGCACGCAGTAGCCAACAGCAGGGTGGACATCAACAGGGTGGATTTCAGCATGGCGCGCGCGTGCATGGGCAAATCCTCGAAGATCAGGGTTGCGATCGGTAAGGCGGAATCACGATGACGTGGAGCTGATGTCATTGTGCCAGCGCCGAACAGACCGCAGGGCGTGCGGGTTGGTTCAATGCGCGGTCGCGGTCGGTGCGCTCGCGGTGGACGTTACCGGCTTGCTGGCGACATCGTCGTGCGCCGGATGCAGGCCTTCGACATAAGTCGAAAGCGCCTGGATTTCCTCGTCGGTGAGGTTCTTCGCCACGCCGGCCATCACCTTGTTCTCGTACTCGCCCTTGCCCAGCACCAGGCCACTGCGGAACGCGGTCAGTCGAGCCGAAACGTAGGATGCATGCTGGCCGTCGAGGGTCGGATACGCCGGCCCCGGATTGCCCGCGCCGGTCGGGCCGTGGCAAGCGATGCAGGCCGGAACGCCGCGAGCGGCATCGCCGCCTCGATACAGGCGCTCGCCGACCGCGTAGAACTTCATGCCCTGGTTCGGGCCAGCCTTGATCACGGTGTCGTCGGCGACGCCCGGCAGGGTTTTCTGGCTGGCGAAATACGCGCCAATGTCGCGCATGTCCTGCGGTGTGACCGAGCCCGCCATGCCCATCATGATCGGATTCTGGCGCTCGCCGGTCTTGAACAGCGCGAGCTGGCGCGCGATGTAGCGCTCCTGCTGCGCGGCCAGTTTCGGGTACTGCGCATCCGACGAATTGCCGTCCAGTCCATGGCAGGCACCGCAGGCCGCGGCCTTGGTCTGCCCGGCTTTGGCATCGCCCGGTTTGGCCAGCGCATGCGCGTCGGTCAGCTCGGTCGCCGATGCGGCTGGCGTGGACGGTGACAGGGTGACGGTAGCACCGGTGGGCGCTGCCGAAGACGTCGCTGCGGCCGGCTTGGAAGTCGGCGCCTGCGCGAACGCGGCAGCGGCGGCGAGCAGGGTGGCGACACCCAAAATGCGCTTGAAGGTCATGCAGGACTCCGGATCGGCAGTGGCGCGTTCGTCCCGCACAAAGGACGAACGCGCGAAACCCCTTGATTATCCCTGCCGCTTCCGGAGCGGTCAACGAAACCGCGCAATTGCAGGCTTCATCGGATCAGTTCATGGCGAGGGCGAGGCAGATCGCTGGTCTCACAGCGCCACGCAGGCGATGATGCGGCATGAGCAACGCGATATGAACAAGTCAGCCAACGCACTCGCCCGCACCGCCTACCTCGCGGCTGCGCACACCCTCGCGCAACTGCCCGCCGATGGCGGCCGCGAGGTCGCGTTCGCGGGCCGCTCCAACGCCGGCAAGTCCAGCGCGTTGAACACGATCTGCAACCAGAACGCGCTCGCGCGTACGTCCAAGACACCCGGCCGCACCCAGCAACTGGTGTTCTTCGAGGTGATGAAGACGAAATATCTGGTCGACCTGCCCGGCTACGGATACGCGAAAGTGTCGAAGGATCTGCGTGCGCACTGGCAGGATTTCATCAACGATTACCTGCGCAGTCGCGAGGCATTGTGCGGCTTGGTGATTGTGATGGACATCCGCCACCCGCTGCGCGAATTCGATCTCGACATGCTGCGCTACGCCGCCGATCGAGGCCTGCCTGCGCACTGCCTGCTGACCAAGTGCGACAAGATCGGTCGCGGCCCGCAGGCGCAGACCCTGCTCGCCGTGCGCAAAGTCCTGCCCGATCTTGCGACCGCGCAGGTGTTCTCGTCGGAGACCAAGCAGGGCATCGATGAAGCGAGGGCGGCGGTGGCGGGGTGGCTGGAGGTTTGAAAATTAAAACGCCGGCGCGAGGCCGGCGTTTTGTTGGGACGATCACCGCGGCGAATCAGCGCTTCATGAAGCGGAAGAACTCGTCGTTGGTCTTGGTGTCCTTCATCTTGTCGAGCAGGAACTCCATCGCCGACAATTCGTCCATCGGGTGCAGGAGTTTGCGCAGGATCCAGATCTTCTGCAGCATTTCCGGTTCGATCAGCAACTCTTCGCGGCGGGTGCCGGAACGGTTGATGTTGATCGCCGGATACACGCGCTTCTCGGCGATGCGGCGATCCAGGTGCACCTCGGAGTTGCCGGTGCCCTTGAACTCCTCGTAGATCACCTCGTCCATCTTGCTGCCGGTTTCCACCAGCGCGGTCGCAACGATCGTGAGCGAGCCACCTTCCTCGACGTTGCGCGCAGCGCCGAAGAAGCGCTTCGGACGATGCAATGCGTTGGCATCCACACCGCCCGACAGGACCTTGCCGGAACTCGGCACGACCATGTTGTAGGCGCGCGCGAGGCGGGTGATCGAGTCGAGCAGGATGATCACGTCGCGCTTGTGTTCGACCAGCCTTTTCGCACGTTCGATCACCATCTCGGCGACTTGCACGTGGCGCGCGGCCGGCTCGTCGAAGGTCGAAGAAATCACCTCGCCGCGCACGGTGCGCTGCATCTCGGTGACCTCCTCGGGACGCTCATCGATCAGCAGCACGATCAGATGCGCGTCCGGATGGTTGTACATGATCGCCTGCGCGACGTTCTGCATCAGCATCGTCTTGCCGGCTTTCGGCGGCGACACGATCAGTCCGCGCTGGCCCTTGCCGAGCGGCGCCATCAAATCCAGGACGCGGCCGGTGATGTCTTCGGTCGAACCGTTGCCGCGCTCAAGATGGAACGCCTTGCGCGGGAACAGCGGCGTGAGGTTCTCGAACAGCGCCTTGTTCTTCGACGCTTCCGGCGGTTCGTTGTTGATCGTGGTGACTTGCGAGAGCGCGAAATAGCGCTCACCGGGTTTCGGCGAACGGATGCGACCGGTGAGGTGGTCGCCCGTGCGCAGGTTGAAGCGGCGGATCTGCGACGGCGAAATATACGTATCGTCCGGGCCGGCGAGATACGAAGCATCGGCCGAGCGCAGGAAGCCGAAACCGTCGGGCAGGATTTCCAGCACGCCTTCGGCGGCGACGCCTTCGCCGTAACGCGTGAGCACTTTCAGCAGGGCGAAGATCACTTCCTGCTTGCGCATGCGCGCAACGCCTTCAGTGATGCCCAGTTTGTCGGCGATGTCCATCAACTGGAACGCCGGCATCTTCTTGAGTTCGCTCAGCCCGTAGATCGGGAAATCCGGCGGCAGCGGCGGCAGCGGCTGGTTGTCGTTGAACTCGCCGCCTTCGTTGCCACGATCGCGCGGTTCGTTGTTGCGCGGCTGATTGTTCTCGCGCGGGCCGCCCTCGCGGTTCGGGTCGCGGCCTTGCTGGCGATCG
>JANXZP010000146.1 GCA_025355485.1 Pseudomonadota bacterium | reverse complement strand
GCGATGCTGCGGATGGAGCACGAATGGGTGCCGCACGTGCAATCGATCCAGAACGGCACCAAAGTGCAGGCCGAGGCCGCACGCAAGCGTTTGCGTGAGCTGGTGATCGCTGCACTGCCGTTGTTCAAGGCCAGCAAGTTTTTCCTCAATCCGGAAATGAGCCTGGCCGATTGCGCCATGGCGCCGATCATCTGGCGCCTGCCGACGCTTGGCATCGTGTTGCCCAAGGAATGCAAGCCGATCGAGGACTACGGCATGCGCATCTTCCGCAACCCCGGCTTCCTGCGCAGCCTGACGCCCGAGGAGCGCGTGCTGCGGGAGATCGCGCTGTGATCGCCGGTTTTCCATTGCGTCGGTGAGTTCCGACGCGCCGACGATGACCTCCAAACGTCCGTACCTGATCCGGGCGGTGTACGAGTGGATCAACGACAACGGCATGACCCCGTACCTGCTGGTCGATGCCGCGCATCCGGGGGTGATGGCGCCGCCGCAGGCGATCAAGGACGGCCGCATCGTGCTGAATATCGCGGCGCGCGCGGTGAACCAGCTCAGCCTCGGCGACCAGGAAATCCAGTTCCTCGCGCGTTTCGGCGGGGTCAGCCAGTCGGTACGAGTGCCGGTCGCTGCGGTGCAGGCGGTGTATGCGCAGGAAAGCGGGCAGGGCATGGCGCTTCCGGACGAGGCGCCGGGCCACGCATTGCCGCCGCGCGCCGAAGAGCCGGACGTTCCGCCGGATGCGACGCCGGGCGGCGACAGCGCTCGGCGTGGTGCGCATTTGCGCATCGTGAAATAGGATCGTGGCGCGGACGGCGCGAGAGCCCCGATCGCGCGGTCGGGTTTTCGCGAACGCGGGCCGTTTTATAACGTCGATTGCGTTATCTTGAGTGGCGCAGTGCGGGTCGCCGTTGGCTGACCGGCTGATCCATCAACGGGGGGATGGCATGAAACTGGTATTTCCGAATGGCGAACACCCCCAGGTGCTGCTCAGCCCCGGCGTGAATCGCATCGGTTCGGCGCCGGACAACAACGTGGTGCTGAACAAGCCGGGCATCGCGGCGTTGCATGTCGAGATCCACCAGAGCAATTTCGGCGTGAACCTGCAGGTTCCGCCCGGTGGCGGCAATGTGCTGGTCAACGACAAACCCGTGCGCGACATGATCGCGCTGCGCGCCGGCGACACGATCGGCATCGGCGGGATCGTCGCGCGCATCGCTGCGATGGACGCGCCGCGGCTCGCGCCGGTCGGTGGCGCCGCGCCGAGCATGGATCCGGGCGAGATGGGCGAAGACAACGGCGCTACCCGCGTACGCATGGCGATCCCCAAGTTCATCTTGCGCGGGGTTTCCGGGCCGGTGTTCGGCAAGGTGTTTCCGGTCGCCGGCGCGACCGTGATCGGCCGCGCCCCCGAGTGCGGCATTCCGGTCACAGTGGACGAGATTTCGCGTCGCCACGTGGAACTCAAGCCGACCGCGGACGGCTTGTCGGTCGAGGATCTCGGTTCGGCCAACGGCACCTACGTCAACGGCCAGCGCGTGCAGAAAGGTTTCATGAAACCCGGCGACGAGCTGCGCCTGGATGCGGTGCGTTTCATCCTGATCGCGCCAGGACAGGAAGTGACGGCCAGCCAGAAAACCGGATCCAGCGCCGCCGTGTCGGGCAATGCGGCCAACGGCAAGCGATGGGGCATCGTGGTGGCAGTATTGCTTGTCGGTGCCGTGGTCGCTTGGGTGCTCACGCACTGACGATGTTGCCGCGCGACGGCGGTAGCCGTTGCTACGATGGTTCGAAGCGCAACGACAGATCCACCGCCTGCACGTGTTTGGTCAGGGCGCCGATCGAGATGCAGTCCACACCGGTTTGCGCGATCGCACGCACGGTGTCCAGGTCGACACCGCCGGATACTTCCAGTGGAACCTGTCCGTTCGCGCGACGCACCGCTTCGCGCAGATCGTCCATCGAAAACTCGTCGACGAGAATGCGTTCGGGCCGCGCGTGCAGCGCACGGTCGAGCTCGTCCAGGGTTTCGACCTCCACGATCAGCGGCACTCCCGGATGCAACGCGCGCGCCTGGCGCACCGCGACCTCCAGCGAGCCCGCAGCGAGGATGTGGTTTTCCTTCACCATCACCGCGTCGTAGAGGCCGATCCGATGATTGCGCCCGCCGCCGGCGCGGACCGCGTACTTCTGCGCGAGCCGCAGGCCCGGCAAGGTCTTGCGGGTGTCGAGGATGGTCGCGCGCGTGCCGCGCACCGCATCGACGAACATCGCGGTGACGGTCGCAGTGGCCGACAGCGTCTGCAGGAAATTCAGCGCCGTGCGCTCGCCGCTCAACAACGCGCGCGAACGTCCGTGCAATCGGCATAGCACGGCGCCGCTGGCGACACGTTCGCCTTCGCGCACGTTCCAGTCGATCTGCACATCTTCATCCAGCGCGCGAAACGTCGCGTCGAACCACGGTCGTCCAGCGATTACCGCCGCGGCCTGCTTGCAGACTACATGGGCCTTCGCGGGAAGATCGGGAAGAAGGTCGGCGGTGACATCGCCGCTGCCGAGATCCTCGGCCAGCGCACGCGCGACATCTGCGGCGACGGCAACCTGTTCCAATGGTCGCAGGGCCGATGGCGGCATGACCGGTGGTTGCAACGCCTCGCTCATGCGGAGGGTCGTTGCGTTGCGCGGCTCAGGCGCTCTTGGCCTGGGTCACGTCGCCGCGCAATTGCGCGAGTACCTGCGCGAGCGCGCGTTCGAGCATCTGCGCGCTTTCGAGGATGTGCACCAGGCCCGACTCGATGTCGTGCGCGATTTCCTCGGGGCGGCGCTCGGCGACTTTCACGCCGTTGCGGTTGACGAACAGGCAGCGGCCCGAATACGGACTGACCCACGACAGCCGCGCTCGTTCGGTGTGCTGCGCTTCGGTGCCGAATTCGAACCAGGTGCCCGGTCGCAGCGAGCGGATGCGCGCGAGCAGGTCGGGATCGATCTGCTGCGGCATGGGCTGATCCTCGATGTTGCCTGGATCGGCCTCGAGCGCCCCTGGCGCATTCGCCGCTGGAGGTTCCTTCTCGAGAAAATCCGGAGCCGGCAGCTCGCCCATCCGGTGGCGCAGGAATTGCTGCAACTCGCTGACCAGCTGGCGGATCTCGCCGTCCTGGTAGGCGACCGTCGCCAGCCCCTGGCGTAACTGGATTTCCATCACCGGCATCAGCGCGCGCAGGCGCAGCTGCTCGACCCGGTCGGTGCCGGCGCTCGCGCACCACACCAGCGATTCGGCGAAATGCAACGCCTCGCGGTACGGCTGCGATTCCATGCCGTGGCGCAACCACAGCAGCACCAAGCAATTCGCCCACGGATGGGTGATCAGGTAGCGCACCCAGGCTGGCACCGGCGCGGACGCCAGGGTGTTCGCCAGCGCCTGATGCACTTCACGGCGCGCTTGCCACAGGCGTTCACGGCCGGCGGTGGCTTCCACCACGCGCTGTTCGGCCAATTCGGCGCGGCGACGCTGGTGTTCGAGCTGCAAGCGCAACTGGGTGATCGTGCGATTGGCTTCGTCGCCGTGCTCGCTGCCGGCGATCTGCTGCAGGGCCTCGCGAATGCTGCCCAACAGGCTTTCGTCCGGATCCACGCTTGGGCACCAGCCGATCGCGTTTTCGCCCATCAGATCCAGCAGTTGGCGCAGCGGATGATTGTTCTCGGCGAGCATGCCGGGCTGGCGCAGCGAGGCGCGCATCACCGGCAGCAGCAGGGTCTGCATCAGCGGCTGCATCGGTCGCGGTACGGCGTGATCGTGCGCGAGCGCATCGAACACCCGGCCGACGATGTCCACCGTCGCGGACTGCTGCGGCGACGGCGGCAGGCCATCATCGGCGTAACGCGCTTCGGCGAGCAGTTGCGCGGCGAGCAGGCGCGGCGGCGGCAGCGGTTTGCCCGAAAGCGGTCGCGCGCGCAGCCGCCCGAGCGCGCGATCCATCACATCGGCGGCCGGAGTCGTCCGGCGCGACGACAGCGTCGGCTGTTCGGCGTCCGGATCGGGTTCGCGGATCAGCAGCACGCGCAGCGCCGCCAGCAGATCGGCCGCGCGCAGATCGGTACTCACCGCGTGCAGGGCGTCATCGACCGGCTGGCGCACGGCAGGGACGTGCTGTGGCACGCGCTGCTCGACACGCGGCGCCGCCGGTGCGCGTTGGCGATCGCGATCCTGGCGTGGGCTCAACGTCGGCAGCACGCCGGCCGCGGCCAGGCGCACGTTCATTTCGGTGTAAGCCGGCTCCAGCCCGCCGAGAATCTGCCGTTCGAAGAGCTTGTAAAGCACCAGCCGCGTTTGCAGGCCGATCTCCAGGTTCGTCGCCGCACTGCGGAACGCTTTGCCGATGTGCAGCGGGCCTAGCGGATTGCGCATCGCGTCCATGCCGGCATCGCCGAGCAGGTAGCCGATCCGCTGGCCGAGGGTATAGAGCGTACCGGACAGCCGTTGCGCGGTGCGCGCGGCCATGCTGTCGAGCGCGATGTCTTCCTCAAGATCCTCGGGTGTCACCAGAGAAAGCTGCGCGTGCACGTGCAGCGGGTGGACGGTGTCCGGAAGCGACGGGCTGGTGGTGCCGAGCGCCGCGAGGAAACTCTCCTGGATCGTTCCGCGCTTGCGCCGGCACTCGCGCAACGCCGCGAAATACTGCTGCTGCGCTTCGCCAGAACGGGCATGCTCGCCGAGTTCGAACAGGGTATCGTCGAGGGTGTCGAACAGCGCTGTCATCGGGTCGCGCAAGCGCACGCGCAGGCTGTCGACCAGCTCACGCATCAGCTTGGTGACGGCGGGTGCCGGCAGCGGGCGCGCGGGTTCGCTCATGGGCAACGGGATTTGAACGGGGCTGTCATGGGGGGAGACTGCCGCGTGGAGGATGACGTCAGTGTAAACACGGTCAAGCGGGGAAATCCGTGACCTGCATAGAGGAAATCGCTTCGTCCGCGAGCAGCACCGGGATACCGTCGTCGATGCGGTAGAACAGCTTGCGGTCGCGAGTGACCAAGCCTTCGGCGAGTGGTTCGGCTTGCGTACTACCGTCCGCGCGCCGCAGACTGCCGGTCTTGATCATGCGATTGATCGCTTCGAGTTCACGTGACTGCAATGGTAGCAAAGGCTGGCGGGTGCTGGGGCAACACAGGATATCGAGCAGTCGGCGATCCACGAGGTCTCCCGGTCGGTTAGTCGCATGCGGTCAAGGTGTTGATACAACATGATTCTGTAGTTCTCAACGGCTATTTACAAGATCAGCGGCCATTCAAGATCAGCGGCTATTCACGGGATTTTCCCGACTTTCGACCGGATGCAGGGGAGTGTTATGACCAATCCGACCGCCGCGCCGCTCGTCGGCGTCGTCATGGGATCCCGCTCGGACTGGGACACGATGCAGCACGCCAGCGCGCGGCTGACCGATCTTGGAATTGCCCACGAAGTACGCGTGGTATCCGCGCATCGCACGCCCGACCAATTGTTCGATTACGCCGAGAAGGCCGCTGCCCGCGGACTGCGCGCGATCATCGCCGGCGCCGGCGGCGCCGCGCACCTGCCCGGCATGCTGGCCGCGAAGACGCCGGTCCCGGTGCTCGGCGTGCCGGTGCAATCGAAGGCTCTGAGCGGCCTGGATTCGTTGCTGTCGATCGTGCAGATGCCGGCCGGCGTGCCAGTGGCGACCTTCGCGATCGGTACCGCCGGCGCGATCAACGCCGCGCTGTTCGCCGCCGCGATGATTGCGCACGACGACGCGACGGTGCGTGCGGCACTGGATGCTTTCCGCAGCGCGCAGACGCGCGAGGTGCTCGACCACGCCGACCCGCGTGATGCCGAGTCCGATCACCTCGAGCAAGCATTGCAGCGGCGATGACGGCAGCGCAGATGACCGCGGCTTCGACGGCGAACCCGATCACCACGGTCGGCATCCTCGGCGGAGGCCAGCTCGCGCGCATGCTCGCATTGGCGGGAGCGCCACTTGGCCTGCGTTTCCTGGTGCTCGATGCCGCGGCCGACGCCTGCGCCGCGCAATACGCACCGCTGGTGCGCGCCGATTACCACGACTTCACTGCGATGGCAGGATTCGCCGCGCGCATCGACGTGGCGACGTTCGATTTCGAGAACGTGCCGGCCGACAGCGCGCGCTGGCTCGCCGCACGCAAGCCGGTGTTTCCGAATCCGCGCGCGCTTGCGGTGGCGCAGGATCGACTCGCGGAAAAATCCCTGTTCCGCGAACTCGGCATCGCGGTGCCCGCATTCGCCGATGTCGATTCGCGCGCAGCGCTCGACGCGGCAATCGCGAAGATCGGCACACCTTGCATCCTGAAAACACGGCGGTTGGGCTACGACGGCAAGGGCCAGTTCCGTTTGCGTACCGCAGCGGATGCGGACGCAGCATGGTCCACGCTCGGCGCGCAGGCGATGACCGTCGGCCTGATCCTCGAAGCCTTCGTGCCGTTCCAGCGCGAACTTTCGGTGATCGCGGTGCGTGGCCGCGACGGCGAATTCCGTGCGTGGCCGGTGACCGAAAACTGGCATGACCACGGAATCCTGTCGGCGAGCCTGGCGCCCGCGGTCGTGGATGCGGTCATCATCGAGAAAGCGGTCGCGCATGCGCGTGCGGTCGCCGAGGCGTTGGATTACGTCGGTGTGTTCGCTCTGGAACTGTTCCTTGTCGACGGAGAGTTGCTCGCCAATGAAATGGCGCCGCGCGTGCACAACTCAGGGCACTGGACCATCGAAGGCGCCGAGACCTCGCAGTTCGAGAACCACCTGCGCGCCGTGCTCGGCTTGCCGCTCGGCAGCACGCGCATGGTCGGCCACGCCTGCATGCTCAACTGGATCGGCGCGCTGCCGGATGCGAACGCGGTGCTGTGCGATCCCTGCGGCCACTGGCACGACTACGGCAAGTCGCCGCGCGAGGGCCGCAAGGTCGGACACGCGACGCTGCGCGCGGACGACGCTGAATCGCTGACGCAGGCATTGCAGCGCGTCGCGCATGCGCTGGGCCGCGAACAACAGGTCGCGGCGCCGATTCACGCATTGCAGGATTCACGCACAGGCAGTTGATCGTTCCCTTCGTTATCCACACAGGAGGCTTGGCCATGATCGACTGGAACGAATACCGCAAGGAACTCATGGGCCGCATCGGCGAGATCGGCAAACTGTCGCCCGACACCGTCAAGGGCTACATGACATTGAGTGGCGCCGGCGCGCACACCGGCCATCTCGATGCAAAAACCCGCGAACTGATCTCGCTTGCGGTAGCGGTCACCACGCGCTGCGATGGCTGCATCACCGTGCACGTCGATGCGGCGCTCAAGCACGGTGCGAGCCGCGAGGAAATTGCCTAAGCGCTCGGCGTGGCGGTAGCGATGAATGCCGGCGCCGCGCTGGTGTATTCAGCGCGGGTGATGGACGCGGTTGCCGCGCACGGCTGGCAGAGGCGTCGGTCGAAAAACAAAACGGCCGGATCGATCCGGCCGTTTTTCATTGCAGCGATGACACAGTGCGGTACCTACGCCATGTTCTTCGCTGCAAAATCCCAGTTCGCAAGGCTCCAGAACGCCTCGACGTATTTCGCGCGCGCGTTGCGGTAGTCGATGTAGTAGGCGTGTTCCCACACATCGCAGGTGAGCAACGGCTTGTCGTTGCCGGTGATAGGTGTCGCGGCGTTGGACGTGCTGACGATCGCAAGCGCGCCATCCGGGCGCTGCACCAGCCACGCCCATCCGGAACCGAAGGTGCCGATCGCGGCCTTGCCGAATTCTTCCTTGAACGTCGCGAACGACCCGAACGCCTTGACGATCGCTTCGGCGAGCTTGCCGGTCGGTTCGCCGCCGCCGCTGGGCGACAGGCTGTTCCAGTAGAACGTGTGGTTCCAGATCTGCGCGGCGTTGTTGAACATGCCGCCCTGCGATTTCCTGACGATGGTTTCGAGGTCGGCGTCGGCGAACTCGGTGCCCACGAT
>JANXZP010000129.1 GCA_025355485.1 Pseudomonadota bacterium | reverse complement strand
CCGAAGATTTTCTTGAACAGCCGTTGCATGCGGCCGCGCCGGGTCTTGCGTGCCAGCGTGTCGCGATCGGCGAGCCAGGCGAACTGGATTAGCCGGCGCTCGCCTTCGAACGGCAGGTGGCCGTGGAAGGAATTGTCGGCGCGCTTGAACGCGACCAGGGTTACGTACAGCGGCGGGATTTCCGGTGTTAGCAGGGAGTCGATGTCGTCGATCCTGACGAGCAGTCGCAGGCTGCCCGCGCTGCCCGGAACCCAGTCTTCGTTGAGGTAGAACAGGGCAGAAGCGATCTTCGAGCGGCTGTCGGTGTGGATCGTGCCGTGGCGTCTGTTCAGTCGCGAGCAGATCGTGACGAGTACCGGGAAGTTCGACATGTTCGCTACGCCGAGTCGTTCGCCGATCGTGTCCGCGAAGGCAGGCGCCGTGATTTCGGCGATGGCTGGTTGAGCTCGGCGCCGCAATCGGCTGGTTCGTGCGGGATAAAGCCGGCCTGTTTCGCTGCCGGAAATCCTTCGCGCAATGCAGCGCGGGCATGTTCATCGACCATGCCGGTCGCGATCAGGTACGCAAACGGTTCATGCGCCTCGCGCACATCGGCTGCGGACAAACGTTCGGGCCGCAGCATTGCGTGCTTGCGGCCATGGATTCGGCGCGGTCGGTAATGCTTGCCACGCGCGGATTCTACGTCGTAACTGCGATTTCCGACGCGCCGTTGCGGGCCTCGGAGGCGGCCCGGATTGGACAGCACGGGCGCGGGCCTTTATCATTCCCGCTCGCCCGTATCCCCGCCTTCCGCAGCGTCAGCCGACGCCGCCGGACGGCAACGTTGCATCCAACGAACCACAGGCGAACCTCGTGACCCGACCCGGATTCCTCGCACTCGAAGACGGCACCGTATTCGAGGGTGTTTCCGTGGGCGCCGACGGCCAGAGCGTGGGCGAAGTGGTGTTCAACACCGCGATGACCGGTTACCAGGAAATCCTGACCGATCCGTCCTACGCGCGCCAACTCGTCACCTTGACGTATCCGCATATCGGCAACACCGGTTGCACCAACGATGACGACGAAGCCCAGCGCGTGTGGGCCGCCGGCCTGATCGTGCGCGACGTACCGCGCCGCCCCAGCAGTTGGCGGAGCCAAGTCGCATTGCCCGAATGGCTCGCCGCACGCGGCGTGGTCGCGCTGGCGGGCATCGACACCCGCAAGCTCACGCGCCTGCTGCGCGATCGTGGCGCGCAGAACGCGTGCCTTGCGTCGGGCGCGGGCATCGACCGCGACCACGCGATCGAATCGGCACGCAAATTCCCCGGGCTCAACGGCATGGATCTCGCGCGCGAAGTCAGCACCGGCGAAACCTACACGTGGCTGGACGGATCGCTCGACCTGGACAGCGGGACCTTCGCACGCAGCGACGCACGCTTCCACGTCGTCGCCTACGATTTCGGAGTGAAGCGCAACATCCTGCGACTACTCGCCGACCGTGGCTGCCGCATCACCGTCGTTCCGGCGCAGACGTCGGCCGCGCAAGCGCTCGCGTTCAAGCCAGATGGCATCTTCCTGTCCAACGGGCCCGGCGATCCGGCACCGTGCGATTACGCGATCGCCGCGATCCGCGAATTCCTCAACGTGAAGATTCCCACCTTTGGCATCTGCCTCGGCCACCAATTGCTCGCGCTCGCGATTGGTGCGCGCACGATGAAGATGAAGTTTGGCCATCACGGCGGCAACCATCCGGTGCAGGACTTGGACAGCCGTCGCGTGATGATCACGGCACAGAACCACGGCTTCGCCGTAGACGAGCCGACCCTGCCAGCCAACGCGCGCGTGACGCATCGTTCGCTGTTCGACGGCAGCAACCAGGGCATCGAACTCACCGACACACCGGCCTTCAGTTTCCAGGGACATCCCGAAGCAAGCCCAGGCCCGCACGATATCGGTGGCCTGTTCGATCGCTTTATCGCGCTGTTGGAGTCGCACTGATGCCGAAGCGCACTGACATCAAGACCATCCTGATCATCGGCGCTGGCCCGATCGTGATCGGCCAGGCTTGCGAGTTCGACTACTCGGGCGCGCAGGCGTGCAAGGCGTTGCGCGAGGAAGGCTACCGCGTGGTGCTGGTCAACTCGAACCCGGCGACGATCATGACCGACCCGGACACCGCCGACGCGGTGTACATCGAACCGATCAACTGGCGCATGGTCGAGAAGATCATCGCGAAGGAAAAACCCGACGCGCTGCTGCCGACGATGGGCGGACAGACCGCGCTGAATTGCGCGCTCGACCTCGCCGACAACGGCGTGCTCGAAAAATACGGCGTGGAACTCATCGGCGCATCGCGCGAAGCGATCCGCATGGCCGAGGACCGCGAACTGTTCCGCGTCGCAATGGCCGAGATCGGCCTCGATTGCCCAAAGGCCGAAGTCGCGCGCTCGCTCGAACAGGCTCTCGACATTCAGACCCGCGTCGGCTATCCCACCATCATCCGGCCGAGCTTCACCCTCGGCGGCAGTGGCGGCGGCATCGCCTACAACCGCGAGGAACTGATCGAGATCGCAAGTCGCGGCCTCGAACTCTCGCCGGTGCACGAGGTGCTGATCGAGGAGTCGGTGCTTGGCTGGAAGGAATTCGAGATGGAAGTCGTCCGCGACACTGCGGACAACTGCATCATCGTGTGTTCGATCGAAAACCTCGACCCGATGGGCGTGCACACCGGCGATTCGATCACGGTCGCGCCGGCGCAGACGCTCACCGACAAGGAATACCAGCGCTTGCGCGATGCGAGCATCGCGGTGCTGCGCAAGATCGGTGTGGACACCGGCGGTTCCAACGTGCAGTTCGGCGTGAATGCGCAGACCGGGCGCGTGGTCGTGATCGAGATGAACCCGCGCGTGTCGCGTTCCTCCGCACTCGCATCGAAAGCGACCGGTTTTCCGATCGCGAAAGTCGCGGCAAAGCTCGCGGTCGGCTACACGCTCGATGAGTTGAAGAACGAGATCACCGGCGGCGCGACGCCGGCGTCGTTCGAGCCGAGCATCGATTACGTCGTCACCAAGATCCCGCGCTTCGCGTTCGAGAAATTCCCGTCCGCCGACGCGCGCCTGACCACGCAGATGAAGTCGGTCGGTGAAGTGATGGCGATGGGCCGTACCTTCCAGGAATCGCTGCAGAAAGCGCTGCGCGGACTCGAAACCGGCAAGTCCGGGCTCGATCCCAGCGGCCTCGACATCAGCACCGAAGAAGGCCTCGCGGAATTGCGCCGCGAATTGCGTGAGCCCGATCCCGAACGCATCTTCCACGTCGGCGACGCGTTCCGCGCGGGTATGTCGGTCGAGGATGTGCATGCGCTGTCGTTCATCGATCCGTGGTTCCTCGACCAGATCGAGGAGCTCGTGCAGATGGAAGGCGAAGTTGCGCGCGATGGACTCGCTACACTGGATGCTTCACGCCTGCGCGAACTCAAGCGCAAAGGTTTCTCCGACCTGCGCCTGGCGAAACTCGCTGGTACCGACGAGAACGCGCTGCGCGTCCTGCGCCACGCGCTCGGCGTGCGTCCGGTCTACAAGCGCGTGGATTCCTGCGCGGCAGAGTTCGCAACCGACACCGCATACCTGTATTCGACCTACGAAGACGAGTGCGAAGCCGCGCCGACCACGCGCGACAAGATCATGGTGCTCGGCGGCGGCCCGAACCGGATCGGGCAGGGCATCGAGTTTGACTATTGCTGCGTGCACGCCGCGCTCGCGCTGCGCGAGGATGGCTATGAAACCATCATGGTCAACTGCAATCCGGAAACCGTCTCGACCGATTACGACACCAGCGACAGGCTCTACTTCGAGCCATTGACACTGGAGGACGTGCTCGAAATCGTCGCGGTCGAAAATCCGAAAGGCGTGATCGTGCAGTACGGAGGACAGACGCCGCTGAAACTCGCGCGCGCGCTGGAAGCGGCTGGCGTGCCGATCATCGGCACCAGCCCGGACAGCATCGACCTTGCGGAAGATCGCGAACGCTTCCAGCAGATGATCCAGAAACTCGGCCTCGTGCAACCGGCGAACCGAACCGCCCGCAACGCCGAGCAGGCACTCGCACTCGCAAGTGAAATCGGCTATCCGCTGGTCGTGCGACCGAGCTACGTGCTCGGCGGACGCGCGATGGAAGTCGTGCATTCCGACGCGGATCTCACGCGCTACATCCGCGACGCAGTGAAAGTGTCGAACGATTCGCCGGTACTGCTCGACCGTTTCCTCGACAACGCGGTCGAGGTCGACGTCGACACGATCGCCGATGCCGAAGGCAACGTGTTCGTCGGCGGCATCATGGAACACATCGAGGAAGCCGGCGTCCACTCGGGCGATTCGTCCTGCTCGCTGCCGCCGTATTCGCTGTCGGCGCAGACCCAGGACAAGTTGCGCGAACAGGTCGCGCAGATGGCGCGCGAACTGAAAGTCGTAGGCCTGATGAACACGCAGTTCGCGATCCAGGTCGATGAGCGCGGTGCCGAACACATCTTCATCCTTGAAGTGAATCCGCGTGCCTCGCGCACGGTGCCGTTCGTATCCAAGGCGACCGGGGTTCCGCTGGCCAAGGTCGCAGCGCGCTGCATGGTCGGCCGCAGCCTCGTCGAGCAGGGCATCACCCGCGAGGTGATCCCGTCGTACTACTCTGTCAAGGAAGCG
>JANXZP010000115.1 GCA_025355485.1 Pseudomonadota bacterium | reverse complement strand
CCAAGTCCCAGCCGCTGAGATGACTGGTGACATCGGCATCGTCGAACACCACGGTCGTGCCTGGAGCGTCGAACAACGTCTGCCAGCGCGCCAGGCTGGTGTCCTTGGTGCGCTCGTCGATGCTGACCAGGAACACGTCCGGATGCGCGATGCGCATCAACTCCGGGTCGAGCTGGTCGAGATCGCCAGCAGCCAGCGTCTGCACGCCAATGGCATCGAGTGCCTTCTGCAGCTGCTGCTGTGCGTCACCGGCGCGACCCAGCACCACTACCTTCGGTGCTGCCGCTCCCGACGAATTCGGGTCAGGCATCGTGATGCTCCGCACCGAGCAGGTCGAACACGTTGCGCATCAGCTCCGCCTCCTGGTATGGCTTGCCGAGATAGCGGTTGACGCCGATTTCGAACGCGCGCTGGCGATGCTTCTCGCCGGTACGCGAGGTGATCATCACGATCGGCACGTCGCGCAGGCGCGGATCGTTGCGCATGTGGGTAGCGAGCTCGTAGCCGTCCATGCGCGGCATCTCGATGTCCAGCAGCATCAGGTCCGGCACGCGCTCGACCATCTTCTCGATCGCGTCGATGCCGTCCTTCGCCGCCAGTACTTCCATGTTGTTGCGCTCGAGCACGCGGCCGGTGACCTTGCGCATGGTGATCGAATCGTCCACCACCATGACCAGCGGCACGCGTCGGACTTCCTGCACCGGTGTTGCTTCCACCGGCGTGCCGGCCAGCTCCTGCGCGGCCTGGCGGCGGACCAGCGGAACCACGTCGAGGATCACCATCACCCCGCCGTCGCCCATGATCGTGGCACCAAAGATGCCCGGCACCGAACTGACTTGCGGACCGACCGGCTTGACCACGATTTCGCGGCTGCCCTGCACTTCGTCCACGCAGATCGCGGCGCGCACATCGCCAGAACGCGACAGCAGCAGCGGCATCTGCAGGCTGGCCTGCGCCTTGGCCGGTGCGACGCCGAGCAGGCGGCCGAGATCGTGGATCTCGTATTCCTCGCCGGCGTAGATATAGACCGGATTTTCCGAGGCGAGCTGTTTTTCCAGGTCGGCGCGCGCAATGCGGCCCACGCCCTGCACCGAGGAGATCGGCACCGCGAAACTGGTTTCGCCGATCTTGACCAATGCGGCCTGCGTCACCGCGAGCGTGAACGGCAGGCGGATCGTGAACTGGCTGCCCTTGCCAGCGGTGGACGTGAGTTGCAGCGAGCCGCCGAGCTGGCGGATCTCGTTGTGCACGACGTCCATGCCGACGCCGCGACCGGCAAGGCGGCTGACCGTGTCGGCGGTGGAGAA
This sequence comes from Pseudomonadota bacterium, assembly GCA_025355485.1. GTDB lineage: Bacteria > Pseudomonadota > Gammaproteobacteria > Xanthomonadales > Xanthomonadaceae > SZAS-103. The sequence continues at coordinate 13,951 of JANXZP010000115.1, read as the reverse complement.
TCCGCTTTCGAGGATGAAGGCGTACAGCGTGTTGTCGCCGACCTCGGCATCGGCCTTGAGCAGGCCGCGCTCGATCGCCTTGCTGCGAATCGCGTCGCGATTCAGGCCGCGGCCATCGTCGGCCACGACCATCACGACTTCCGATCCTTCGCGGCGCATGCTGACGGTGACCGTGCCTTCGTCGCCCTTGCCCGCCGTGCGCCGGTCGCCCGGCGCCTCGAGTCCATGCACGACCGAGTTGCGCAACATGTGTTCCAGCGGCGCGGTCATGCGATCGAGCACGTTGCGATCCATCTCGCCCTGCGCGCCTTCGACCTTGAGCTGCACCTGCTTGCCGGTTTCGGTAGCGGCCTGGCGCAGCACGCGGCGAAGGCGCGGAACCAGCGCGTCGAACGGCACCATGCGCGTACGCATCAGGCCGTCCTGCAGGTCCGAGCTCACGCGCGACTGTTGCAGCAGCAGGGTTTCGTACTGGCGCGTGACGTCGTCCAGCGAGACATGCAGGCTGACCAGGTCGGCCGCCGATTCGGCGAGCGCGCGGGTCAATTGCTGCTGGGTCGAGAAGCGGTCGAGCTCGAGCGGATCGAACTCCGCTTCGGCATCGTCCGCGCGCTGGTAACGCGCCATGATCTCCGCTTCGGTCTCGATCTCGAGTTTGCGCAACTGCATGCGCAGGCGCGTAGTGGTCTGCTCAAGTTCGTCCAGGTGGCTGCGGAAACCGCCGAGTTGCTGTTCGAGGCGGGCGCGATAGATCGCGACCTCGCCGGCGTAGTTCACCAGGCGGTCGAGCAGGTCGGCGCGGATGCGCACCTGTTCCTGCGGCGCGCGCACGCCGATGTCGTCGTCCTCGTCGAGCGTGGTATCGACCGGCGCGGACAACGGCTTGAGCGCAGGCTTCGACGTCGGCCTGGCGCGCGCGACCGGCGCTTCGACGGATGCATCGGACGCAACTTCGGCTGCGGCTTTCGGCGTGTCTTCGGTTGTCGCAGGCGTGGGCAGGATCTCGCCGCGCGCGAGCGCGTTGAATTCGGCGATCAGATGTTCGGGCAAGCCCACGGCCTGGCGTTGCTGGATGCGCGCAAGCATGCCGTGCAGCCGGTCGAATCCGCGCTCGAGGATACCCAGGCCCGGCGCGCCGAGTTCGAGACGCAATTCGGCGGCTCCCTCGAGTACCGATTCCATCGCGTGGGCCAGTTCGCCCATCGACATCATGCCGGCCATTCGCGCGCCGCCCTTGAGCGTGTGCAAGTCGCGCTGCAGGCTGACCACGGGCTCGCGCTCGGACGGCGCCTCGCGCAGGCGCGTGAGCAAGCCGTCGGAGTGGTCGAGGATGTCGGTGGTTTCCTCGATGAAGATATCCAGCAGCTCCGGGTCGATGTCGGTGAGGTCGAGCGGCCCTTCCGGATCGACATCGACTGCGCCCGCGACGGATGCGACCACTGGTTTCGGCGCGCGTCGCGATTTCGCCGACTGTTCAGCGGCGGCTTTCTGCGCGCGCGCGGTTTCGGCCTTGGCCTGCTCGGCGTCGGCGCGTTGTGCTGCGACAAACTCCGCTTCTGCGCGCTCGGTTTCTGCTTGTTCGGCTGCGGCGCGTTCGGCTTGGACGCGTTCGGCCTCGGCGTGTTCCGCCGCGACGCGGTCGGCTTCGACGCGTTCGGCCTCGGCATGCTCTGCCGCGACCCGTTCTGCTTCGACGCGTTCGGCTTCGGCCTTTTCCGCAGCGACGCGTTCGGCCTCGGCATGTTCTGCTGCGGTGCGTTCGGCTTCGGCGTGTTCCGCCGCGACACGCTCGGCTTCGGCGCGCTCGGCCTCGGCACGTTCCGCCGCGACGCGGTCGGCTTCCGCCCGTTGTTCGGCGGCGACCCGATCGGCTTCCGCGTATTCGGCTTCGAGGCGTTGGTATTCCAGTCGCTCGGCATCAAGGCGTTCGGCTTCCGCGGCGGCGGCGTGCGCAGCTTCTTCAGACGCGTGGGTTTCGGCGTCGATGTGGATCAGCCCGGATGCGATCGTTGCATCGGTGGATTCGACAGGTGCGGCTTCCTCGTGCGCATGCACTTCCTCGGCCGCAAACGCAGCGATGGCTGCGGCGTCTGGCTGGAACGATGGCACGGCGGGCTCGGCCATCTCTGGATCGTGCACTTCCGCGGCTTCGTCCAGATGCGCCGGCAAGGTCGGCGCGACGGGCTCGGGCAGCGCATCGCGCAAGGCGATTGCGCGCTCGGTAAGCGCTGCCTGCGGCGCGATCAACGGGCGCGGCTTCCCGAGCGCGGCCAGCACATCGGCAATGGCGTTGGCGACATCGCGCAGCAACGTCACACCACTGGAAGAAGGCCATTCGCTGTGCGCGAGCAGGCGACGGATATAGCCCTCGGTCGGCGAGAGCACATCGGTGATATGCGGCACTTCGGTCATCGCGAACGCACCGCTGATCGTGTGCACCGCGCGGCGCAGCGCATCGGTCGCCGGTTGCGGCGTGTAAGCCGATGCGTCGTTCCACTGCTGGATCGTCTGCAGATGCGACGCGACCTCGGTGCGCAGGATTTCCATCAACACCGGATCGATGCTGGCGTAGGCGGCGCCTTCGGGTACAGGTTCTTCTTCGACCACAGGTTCTTCGACCGCCACCGCGGGCGCGGCGGCCTCGACAGTGTCCACCACTTCGACTGCGGCCGGCTCGGCCTCGGCGTGCACGGGTTCGGGCTCGGCGGCTGGGGCTGGCTCGATCGCAACGGGTGCCGCAGGCGCAGCAGCGGGAGTGAACAAGACTTCTTCGCCGGCGCCCAAGCGGTCGGCGACCGCCTGCATGCCTTCGATATCGGCGGTGACCTCGCCAGTCCCGGTCAGCGCGGCCTGGAATTGCGGCAACACGTCAGCGGCGTGTCCGACCAGCGCGATGACTTCCGGGCTCGCCGGACGACTGCCATCGAGCACGCGGTTGAGCATGTTCTCGATTTTCCAGCTGAACTCGCCGAGCCCGAGCGCGCCAACCAGCCTGCCGCTGCCCTTGAGCGTATGGAACACGCGGCGCAACGAACGCAGGGTGTCGCCGTTGTTGGGCGAAGCCGACCATTCGGCGTACAGCCCACGCAGGTTGCCGATCTCTTCTTCCATCTCCTCGATGAACACTTCGCGAATGTCATCGTCGATCTCGGCGTTTTCGGCGAATCCGTAGGCACCCTTCGGCTTGGCGGCAACGACGGCAGGTTCGGGCACCGTTGCCGCTGCGTATACCGGCGCGGTCGCTGCTTCGGTGCCGCCCGCTGCGGATATGGCCGGGGCGACAGGCTCGGGTTGTGCCGGCGCGACCGGCGTTGCCGAGGCGCCACGCGCTGCATCATGCAGCGCCTGCTCGGCGGCAGCGGGCACCGGCCAGTAGCCGAGCGCGACCAGACCATGTTCGGCCAGTTCGAGGATGCGCTCGCGCTGCGGACGGTGGTCGCGCAAGGCTTCGAGGTAATACTCCAGGCTGGCCAGCGCGTCGGCCAGGCGATCCATCTGCATCGCGTCGGGCACCCGCTGGCGCTGCACCAGTTCGATCTGGGTGAACACGCTCAACGCATGCAACTGGCGCGCGGCGCGCAATTGTTCGAGCAGGTGCATCGCACCGGACACTTCATCAAGCAGGCGCGGCACATCGTGTAGCTGCGCATGATCCCAGCCGGCCTCGATGAAGGCGACGAAGCACTGCCTGGCCTGCACGAAGTTGGCGACCGATTCCTTGACCAGCGCATCCAGCGCCTGCTGCGATTCGTGCGCCGGCAGCGCCGCGGTTTCCTGCTGTTGCGCATCGGTGGACTGGCCCAGGCGCGCGACCTGATCGTCCAGCGAGGCTTCGACGTACAACAACGCGCCGGCGATATCCAGCAGCGCATTCTCGTCGGCATTGCGCTGGCCGCTGGCAAGGGCCTGGATCGCGGCGCGCTGATCCTGCACGACCTGGCGCGGAATACCCAGGCCCAGCATGCCCAGCGTGTCGGCGATCGCGCCCAGCGCCTCGGCCTGTGGCGCCAAGCCGCTGACCGGCGCGCCGGCCGAGCGCAGGTGCATGTCCAGCGCTTCCTTCACCCGCAGCAGGTCTTCCTTGATGCCGGTGGAAACGGTGTCGAGCAATTCGCGGTTGTGACCGCTCAGGCTGCCGCGCGCGTGCGCGAGTTCGGATTCGTTGTGTTGCTCGACTTCGAGTCCGAACACTTCGCGGATCTCGGTGATGCGGTCGTTTTCGGTCGGCGCGTTCGCGACGTAATAGAGCAACTGGCGGGTCAATTCGGCGGGCGAGACGATGTCGAATGCCGATTCGCCTTCGTCGCCAAGACGTTTGATTTCACGCTCGACCTTCGCCAGCGCCTGCTTGAGCGGCTTGCTCGCGACGAACGCGCCGGCGCGCAGCGCATCGAGGGTGCCCGCGGCGACCCAGAACAATTTGCGTGGCGGTTCGGCATGGGTCAGCCCGACCAGCCTGGAGCAGACATCGGCCAGCGCGGACATGTTGGCCGGACTCTCGTCGTCGCGCAGCCACTTGAGCAAGGCAGCCTGGTAATTCCCGCGCAGCGTTTCGGCTTCGGTGCGCAATTGCGCATCGGGTACCGGCGCCAGCGGTCCGCGCGCGGACGGCGGCAATGCGCGCCCAACGTCGGCGGTGAACAGCACGCTCTCGGCCACGCCCTTCTCGCCACGCGCACCACGCAGGTCGTTGAGCAAGGGCAACAACACCATCGGGATGTCTTTGTGGCCGCTCTGCAGGCGCTCGAGGTAATCGGGCAACTGCATGATGCTGCGCATCAGTGCGCCGTAGGCGTTCTCGCGATCGGCCACTTTTTCTTCAAGCAGCGCGTTGGCTAGGTGCTCCATTTCCTCGGCCACCATCGCCGCGCCGTACAACTCGACCATCCGCAGGGTGCCCTGCACCTGGTGCAGCTGCGCCGCACAGACCTGCATCTGGTTGCGATCGGCACCGCTCTCGGCGTGCGCCTCCAGGGCTTGCCGCGCAAGCCGGAGGGTCTCGTCGAGTTCGGGCTTAACCCAACTCAAGGTGGTGAAATTGGAGTCTTGTTGCAGCCTCATCCCGAAATCCCGTCAGCGCGCGAGCCCGTCACTAGGCCGAACTCGCGCGGTACTGTCACGTGGAGGCCTCTCAGCCCGGCAGCTTGAAGTCGGCGACCGAGCGCCGCAGGTTCGCCGCAAGTTGCGCCAGGTTGCCGATCGACTCGGCCGTCTGATTGGCGCCGTGCGAGGTCTGCGAAGTGATCTCCTGAATCGAGTTCATGGTGTTGGTGATGTCGGTCGCCGCCGTGGATTGTTTCTGTGCCGCAGTGGAGATGTTGGAAATCAGGTTGGCGAGGTCGGTCGACACCGTTTCGATCTCGCCCAGCGCCAGACCCGCGTCCTCGGCCAGTCGCGCACCCGAAACCACCTCGGCGGTGGTTTGTTCCATCGAACTCACCGCTTCGTTGGTATCGGACTGAATCGTCTGCACCAGCGTTTCGATTCGCTTGGTGGCGTTGGATGCGCGTTCTGCAAGTCGCTGCACTTCGTCGGCCACGACCGCGAACCCGCGGCCCGCTTCACCGGCCGATGCGGCCTGGATGGCGGCGTTCAACGCGAGGATGTTGGTCTGCTCGGAGATGTCGTTGATCAGTTCGACGATCGAGCCGATTTCCTGCGAGCTCTCGCCGAGGCGTTTGATGCGCTTCGAGGTTTCCTGGATCTGGTCGCGGATGCTGTCCATGCCTTGAATGGTCTGACGCACCACGTCGGCGCCCTTGGCGGCGATCTGCACCGATCGCTGGGCCACGTCGGCCGACTCGGCGGAGTTCTTCGACACCTGGTCGATCGAGGCCGCCATTTCGCTGATCTTGCCGGAGGCGGTGTTGATCTGTTGCGCCTGATGCTCGGCCGCTTCGGCCAGGTGCATCGCGGTGGCCTGGGTTTCCTGCGATGCCGCCGCGACCTGCACGGCGGTCTCGTTGATGGTGGTCACCAGGCTGCGCAGCTCTTCGACCGCGAGGTTAATCGAGTCCGCGATGGCGCCGGTGATGTCCTCGGTGACGGTCGCGCGAACGGTCAGGTCGCCTTCGGCGAGCGAACCGGTTTCGTTCAGCAGCCGCATGATCGCTTCCTGGTTACGCTGGCTGTCTTCCTGCGATTTGCGGAAGCGCGCGGCTTGCTGGCGGTTCAGTGTCCACAGCAGCCCGCCGATGCCGAACAACGACAGCCCGCCCGAAATGACCGCGACATACACGCTCGGGAACGGCCGCCGCAGCGACAGCGTGTTGAACGACGAATACAGCTTCTTGGAGGCATCGAGCAGCGGCTGCGAATTATCGGACACCTGCTTTTCGGCGACCTGCACCTGGCTGAGCTGCTTGGCGGATGCAAGGAGTTTACTCAAGGCCGCCTGTGCGTCGGCATTGAATTTCGCGACCTGGTTCATCGAAGCGACTGCGGCGGCGCCGTTGAGTTTGGTGATGCCGAGGTTGCTGTCGCCCTGCTGGAAGCCCTTGAGCACTTGCACGAACAGGCTCGAGTCGCGCGCGAGTGCATCGGCGGCGGCGGCGGCGTCCGCGCCACCGGCGCGCACCACGGTCACGTCTTGCGCGATCTTGTTGACGAGGTTGATCTGCCGCATCGCGAGGAACAACTGCGCGGCGGGCGCGCCGCCGTCGGACATCGCACGCGCGACTTCGTCCAGTCGCGACTGCAGGTTCGGCACCACGGCAGTGAACTGGTTGGCGCTCTGCGCGATGCCGAGCACCTGGTCCTGGTTGCGCAGGATCAGGTCGGCATTCGAAGCGGTCGTCTGCCAGGTGTTGGCCACGTCCTGCAACGGGCCGCTGATGCCGATGGCGCTTTTGTACGAGGGCACGCCGGCCGAAAAGCTGCCGTCCTGCAGGGCCTTGATGTTGGTATCGATCTTGTCCCTGGTGTCCTTGAAGAGGGCGAAGGCGTTCTGGTCGCCTCCCACCGCGTCCTTGGACTGCACCGCCAGTTGTTGCGAGAGCACTTGAACGTCGGCCACCAGGCCGCGCGCGGAGGTCTCCTGCGAGCTGTACAAGGTCGAGAACGCGAAGTTCGCGCCGAAGACCAGCAAGGAGCCGGCCACGATCACGATCCAGAGGTTGGTGCCCCAGTTGCCGATCCGGCTGAACATGCTTCCGCTTGGGTTGCTCATGACTCGACCTCTACCTGTAAGTACGAACCGCCGCTCACGCCGCGGCCTGCCTGAATTCCGGGGTGCGGGTCAGCATCGACATGCTGAACACACCCCAGTCGTTGTCGCTCACCCGGTACACCTGCTTGATGAAATAGCCGTAGCGACCTTCCTCGTCGTCGACGGTGATCCTTTGCGAATCGTTGAAACTGCGCTGGCCGTACAGTGCATCGATCAGCACGGCGACATTGCCGCCGGCCTGGCGCACCACCAAAACACGCTGCGCTTCGTGGATCACCGTGCGCTCGCCTTCGAGGAACTGCTTGAGATCCACCACCGGCAACAGGGTGCCGCGCACGTTGGCCACGCCCATCATCCACGGCTGGGTGCCGGGGACATGGGTGATCTGCGGCAGCGGCATGATTTCGACGACTTCATCGAACGCGGTCACCAGGCGCCGTTGGCCCAGGCCGAAACCGACCCCGCGCCAGTGCCCGGGCTCATCGGCCTGTTCGGGCAGGCCCGGCACATGATCCAAGCTCAGACGCTCGTAGTCGGCCAGCTTCGCGAAGGCGGCTGCATGTGGACCGCGCAGCGCGACTGGAACGGGTTCGGCTTCGACGGACTCGGCTTCGGGCGTCGGTTCGGGCGTTTCGTGCGGCGCTTCGTCCTCGGACATGTCCGCGTCGTGCTTGTGCAGCTTGAGCTTCTTGCGATGTTTTTTCCCGTAGGCTTCCGCATGCGCTTCGTGATCGGAGCTCGCGTGCTCATCGACCGGATTCGCGACGACTTCGGTGGCTTCCACCTCGGCGATGGCATCGGCTTCGTTTGCAGTGAACGCATCCGTGTCGACGCTGTCGTCGTGCGTGTGTGCATCCGCCGTTTCCGGTTCGGGCACGCTGTCCATAGCGCGTGCGAGCGCAGCAGACATGTCGTCCAGATCCATCGAATCGGGCGTCGCGGCACTGGCCGGACGGATCACAGCCTCAGTCGCTTTCGCCGGTTTCGGCGGTGGGCCTTTTTTGGTGTTCTTGTGGCGATGTTTTGACATGGCGATCAGCTGGTTCCGAGCAGACTGTTGATGCGGCCAATCAGGTCGGCCTCTCTGGGCGGCTTGACCATGTAATCCTTCGCTCCCTGGCGCATTCCCCACACCCGATCGGTTTCCATCGCCTTGGTGCTGACGATGATCACCGGAATCGCACTGGTGACCGGGTCGCGACTGAGCGCACGAGTCGCCTGGAAACCGTTCATCGTGCCCGGCAGGATCACGTCCATCAACACCAGCTCGGGCAACTCGCGGCGCACCATCTCGACCCCTTCCTCGGCGCTCCCCGCGCTGATCACATGGTGGCCGTTACGACGCAGCATGTCGGTGAAAACCGCCGTGTCGGTCAGCGAATCCTCGATGATCGCGATGCGCGCCATGCTAAAGCCCCCTGTACAGCCCGATCTGTGATGCCGTGCGCCGATTGCCGGTACGAATCAACCCTGATGCGTGAGTGAGCGTGTTGCGCGATCGTCAGCCCTTGTTCGGTACGTGCGTGCGGATCGCCGAAAGAAGTTCTTCGCGGGTGAATGGTTTGGTGAGGTATTGCTCGGAGCCGACGATGCGTCCACGCGCCTTGTCGAACAGGCCGTCCTTCGAGGAAAGCATGATCACCGGGGTGGACTTGAACATCTGGTGGTTCTTGATCAGCGCGCAGGTCTGGTAGCCATCCAGGCGTGGCATCATGATGTCGACGAAAATGATCTGCGGCTGGTGGTCGGCGATCTTCGCGAGCGCCTCGTAGCCGTCGGTCGCGGTGACCACGTCATAGCCTTCCCGCTTCAACAGGGTTTCCGCAGTGCGGCGGATGGTCTTCGAATCGTCGATGACCATCACTTTCAGACCCGGTGTAGGGCCGGCATCCTTTACTTGATCCATCGGATATCCCCTGTCGCTGCCGGGTTCATGCGGCTTTCCATTCCATGCTGCAGCGCGAACTCCTTATATCTCAGTCGGCCGCGATACTGTCAAGCGGCATCAATGGATTGCATCGTGTTCCGCAGGTTTTTCCTAGCCTGCCTGCTACCATCGCCGTCCTGAGGAGGATACACCGATGCCGCCCCGCCGGACGCTCGATATCGCCGTCGTGATGGATCCGATCGGAGCCATCCGGATCGCCAAGGATTCGACCTTCGCGATGCTGCTCGAAGCGCAGCGGCGAGGCCATCGCATGCACTACGTGCGCCCGGGCGGGCTAGGGCTGCGCGCGGGCCGCGCGACGGCGGTGTGTGCGCCGTTGAGCGTGATCGAGGACCCGTCCGGCTGGTTCAGCCTCGGCGCCTACGCCGAAACCGCCCTCGGCGGGATGGATGCGGTGCTCATGCGCACCGACCCCCCGGTCGATGCGGACTACCTGCACGACACCCATATCCTCGCGCTGGCGCAACGTGAGGGCGCGCTGATCGTCAACGACCCGCAGGGCCTGCGCGACCTGAACGAAAAACTCGGCGCGTTCCTGTTCCGCGAGTGCTGCCCGCCGACCCTGGTGTCGCGCGACATCAAGGCGCTGCGCGCGTTTGTCGCCGAGCAGGGCGAGTGCGTACTCAAGCCATTGGACGGCATGGGCGGGCAGTCGATCTTCCGCGTCCGCGCCGGCGAGGCGAATCTCAATGTCATCCTCGAAACCCTGACCGCGAACGGCCATTCGCTGGCACTCGCGCAGCGCTATCTGCCCGAGATCGTGGACGGCGACAAGCGCATCCTGCTGGTGGATGGCGAGCCGGTACCGTATTGCCTCGCGCGGATCCCGCAGGGCGACGAATTCCGCGGCAACCTCGCCACCGGCGGTCGTGGCGTGGGCCGTCCGCTGTCCGAGCGCGATCGCTGGATCGCCGCGCAGGTGGGCCCCGAGCTCAAGCGTCGCGGCATGTTGTTCGTGGGCTTGGACGTGATCGGCAACTGGCTGACCGAGGTCAATGTCACCAGCCCGACCTGCATCCGCGAACTCGACAAGCAGTTCGGCCTGAACATCGCCGGCCTGCTGTTCGATGCGATAGAAGCACGGCGGGCGTGACCGCGGTCGCCGCCGAATTCCAGCATCCACCCATCGGCCCGGGCGACCGGCTGATCGCGACCCTTGCGCTGTCGCTGTTGGTGCACGGCATCATCTTGCTCGGGGTCGGCTTCGCGCGCGAGGACGCCGCGCCGGTAGTGCCGACGCTGGATGTCATCCTCACCCAAACCCGCAGCCTGCACGCGCCCAAGCACGCCGACTTCCTCGCCGAGGCCAACCAGCAGGGCGGCGGCGACAAGGACATTGCGATGCGTCCCGGCGAGCCGCAACTGGCCGATGTCCCCAAGCCCGATCCGGGCATTGCGCCGCAACCGTTGCTTGCACAATCGCCGCCGCCGCAACCTCATGACGCGCAGCGCTTGTTGACCACCACCCGCGCGACCCGCAACGTTGCGCCGCCGCAGGAAGCGCAGCCGGTCAGCGAACTGCCGCTGCCGACCGGACACGACCTGACCGAACAGAACATGGAGATGGCCCGCCGCGCCTCGGAATTGATGCGCGAACAACAGCTCTATGCAAAGCGTCCGAAAAAGAAATTCTTCAGCGCGAGCACGCAGGAATACGAATACGCCGGATACATGCGCGCCTACGTCGCCCGGCTCGAACGCGTCGGCAACCTCAACTTTCCCGATGAAGCGCGCCGCCGCAATCTGTCCGGTGCGGTGGTGGTGAACGTCGAGATCCGCCGCGACGGCAGCGTGGCGAGCATCGACATCGTGCAGAGCAGCCGCATTGCGGTGCTCGACAACGCCGCGCGGCAGACCGTGCGCCTGGCTGCGCCGTTTCCCGAATTGCCGCACACGAAGGAAGACCCGGACATCCTCCACATCACCCGCACGTTCCGTTTCCTGCCGGGCGAGACCGTGGTGGAGTGACTCCGCTGCGCGTGCGCTACGCGCGCAACAACTCCAGCATCACCGCCATCCGCACCGCCACGCCGTTCGATACCTGCGCGAGGATCAGCGACTGCGGGCCGTCGGCGACTTCATCGCTGATCTCGACGCCGCGATTGATCGGCCCCGGATGCAACACGACCGCATCGGGTTTCGCCCGCGAAAGTCTCGCGGCATCGAGTCCGTACTCGCGAAAATAGCCTTCCAGCGAAGGCACCAGTCCTTCCTCCATGCGCTCGCGTTGCAGGCGCAGCATCATCACCGCGTCCACGCCTTCGAGCATCGCATCGAGATCATGACCGACATCGCAACCGTGCAATTCGTTCGTATCCGGAAGCAGCGACTGCGGCGCGCAGACGCGGATCTCGCCGCAGCCGAGCGTGCGCAACGCGGCGATATCCGATCGCGCAACCCGCGAATGCCGCACGTCGCCAACGATCAACACCGTGAGTTTCGAGAAGTCCACGCCCTTGGACTGACGCAGCGTCAGCATGTCGAGCAAACCTTGCGTCGGATGCTGATGGCGACCATCGCCGGCATTGATCAGCACGGTATTCGCGCCGGCCTGCGCAGCGAGCGCCGCGACCGCGCCGTCCTCGCCCGCGCGCACGACGAAACAATCCACGCCCATCGCCTCGAGATTGCGCAGGGTGTCGAGCGTGGTTTCGCCCTTGCCCGCCGACGAATGCGACAGATCGAAATTCAGCACGTCGGCACCGAGTCGCGCGGCGGCCAGATGGAACGCGCTGCGCGTGCGCGTGGAGGGCTCGAGGAACAAGGCGCAGACCGCTCGACCCGCAAGCCGCGCACGCAGCGCGATGCCGTTCAGCGCATCGGTGCGCAGGGCTTGCGCGGCATCAAGCAGGCGTTCCAGCGCTGCGCGCGGCAAGCCTTCGAGCGTCAGCAGGTGGCGCAGGGTTCCGTCGCTGCGAAGTTGTGCACCGGAGGATGTGGCGGATGCGGTCATGGTGCGGTCGATGCTTTGGCGACGGGATGGTTTGCGCTTTGGGTATCGTCCGCATCGACCATCACGCGATCCGCATCGTCGGGCGCGGCTAGCCAGCGTTCGAGGATGATCGCCGCGGCGACCGCGTCGAGGTTCCGCGCGCCGCTGCGCTTGCGGGCGCCTGCACTGCGTCCTTCCGCGAAACGCGCCGCCGCATCGATCGAACTCATGCGCTCATCGACCAGCCATACCGGAACCGGATAACGCGTCGCGGCATCGCGCGCAAAACGCTGCGCGCGTTGGCGCGATGGTTGGGTCAGGTCGGATACGCGGCCATCCTCGCCGGGCGTGCGCGGATCGCCGACGACGAGCGCATCCGGCCGCCATTCGCGCACCAGCTTGTCGATCGCCGGCCAATCAGCAAGTTCATCGCGCATGTCGACCACGGCGAGATCGCGCGCCGTGCCGGAATAACCATTTCCTACCGCAACGCCGATGCGTTTGGCGCCGACATCGAATCCGAGCGCGGTCGCCATCGTCGTCATGCGTGGCCGACATAGCCGGCGAACTGACCGAGATCCACGCCGAGGCTCTTCGCCGCCGCCTGCCAACGCAGCTCGATCGGCGTGTCGAACACGATCGTCTGGTCAGCCGGCACGGTCAGCCAGGCGTTGTCGACGATTTCCTGTTCGAGTTGCCCCGCGCCCCAACTCGCATAACCGAGCGTGACCAGATGCCGGCGCGGACCATCGCCGCGCGCCATCGCCGCCAGGATCTCGCGCGAGGTGGTTACCGCAATACCGGGCGCGACGCGCATCGTCGACGGCCATTCGTCGCCGCCGTCGTGCAGCACGAAGCCGCGATCCGGCAGCACCGGACCGCCGACCAAAACCGTGTCGTCGGCAATCGCGGGCAGGTCGGTGGAAATCTCCATCTGCTCCAGCACCTCGCCCAGCCGGTAATCCGACGCGCGATTGACCAGCAGGCCCATCGCGCCGTGCTCGTTGTGCTCGCACAGCAAGGTCACCCCGCGCGCGAAATGCGGGTCGTCCATCGCCGGTACGGCGATCAGGAAGTGATTGACGAGGTACTCGGTCGGCATGTGCGCATTCTAGCGCGCGGCGGCGGTGGCTTACGGCGTGCTTTCGCCATGCACCGATGGCGGACGGCCGCGCTAGTGCCTATTCTCGGGAATCGGAACTTCGTGTCCTTCCCTGCACAGACCTGCTGATCCGTAACAAAGCCATGACTTGGCCGAATCAAGCTTCACAAACCTTGCCCGTCCCCGTAGCCGCGGGCGGGAATTCGGACGGCACTCACCTCGAATGCCCGATCCATAGATCGTAATGGAGTCAGCGACCATGTTCGGAGCCATCCGCGAACGCATCGGCCGCGCACTGGCGCGCTACCTGTCCAAGGCCATCGACCGTGGCCGCAATCCGTCGACCTCGATGCCCGAGCAGTTGGCGATGACCATCCGCAAGGGCGACGTGCTGCTGGTGGACGGTAACAGCCGCTTTTCGGTGGCGATCCGCTACCTCACCCAGTCCACCTGGTCGCACGCGGCGATCTGCATCGCCGAGCACGACGCCTCCGGCCAGCCGATGCCGCAAATGCTCGAGGCCGATGTGATCGACGGGGTCCATATCGTGCCGCTGTCGAAATTCGCGAGCTTCCACACCCGCATCTGCCGGCCGGTCGGCCTGAGCCCGGCGGAAATCGACGAAGTCGTCGCCTTCGCGATGGCGCGCCTCGGCCATCAGTACGACATGAAGAATGTGGTCGACCTCGTGCGTTACCTGATCCGCACCCCGCCGCTGCCCGATCGCTTCAAGCGCCGCGCGCTGGCGCTGGGCAGCGGCGACCCGACCCGCGCGATCTGTTCGAGCCTGATCGCGCAGGC
>JANXZP010000047.1 GCA_025355485.1 Pseudomonadota bacterium | reverse complement strand
CGGTCGGCTCCTACAACATCATCAACAACCTGCCTGCGCTGCCGCCGATCGTCGCCTCGGGCAGCGTGAATATCTACGGCACCTTGCAGGTCGTCACCAATCCCAATGCCGCCGGCACCGGGGTACCGGTGTCGATATGGTCGCCGTCGAACTCGAGCGGGCACGGCACCGCGAATACCTGCTATTCCAACGATTTCTACACAAACGGCACCGTCGACTGGAGCCATGCAGCGAACCTGCCCACGTTCCCATTGTGCGATACCTGCAATTGCAACCCCAGCCTGTCCAGCGTCAGCGGCAATTCCATTTCCAACCACAACATCGACATCGTCGATGGCGTGGATGCCACCCTCAATACCACCGGAGGCAATAAAAATCTCCATCTGGATGGTAACCAGGCCTTGACCGAGTTCCCCTGCGACCTGTTCCAGAAAGTCTTCAATGTGCAGGCGTGGGAAGACGATTTCCTGGCAAACGGCACGACTGCGGGACAGGATGGGTTCTGCGAAACGCACCTGATCACGACCTATACGAATCCGAACAACACCGCGCAAGTGGTCGCCATGGGCGTGGACGAGGCGTACCTATACGCCAACGCGGACTACATCACGACGTCGACGAACACCTACAAATGCGTCGCACTACCGGGTAGCTGCGTCGGCACGCTGACCGCGGACAGCTTGCGCACATCGGCCCAGACCGTGGCCAAGGCATCGGGTCTGGTCTGGTGCCAGGACGGCAGCTTCTGCGCCGCGGGCACCGCCGATGCGCCGGTGCTGGTCGTCGTCGATGGCGGCACCACGCCGAGCGGCAATGTCTACGGGCTGATTTTCCTGCGCTCGACCGACGTCAGGCCAACAACCTATCCCACTTCGCCAACCATCGCAGCGAGTTCGCCATTCCCGGCCTATACGGCATGGCCGGTGCCGCATGAAGACGCGGCATCGCGGCTGTCCGCCGCGACCGGAGGCAATGCCACGTTCTCCATGCATGCGAACGGCACCGTGTATGGATCGGTCGTGCTGCAGGGGTCGTCCGGCCACATCAACGGCACCTCGGCAGTCGTGTACAACCAGGACATCCTGACCAACCTCAAGAACAGCGGCAGCTTCGTCAAGTTCGGTGGCGTGCCGGGCGGCTGGACCGACAGCACTTCCTATTGACCGCGGAGAACCACCATGCGCATCCACTCGCGTTATCGCGGACAGTCCGGCTTCTCGCTGATCGAGGTCATGATCGCGGTCATCGTGCTCGCGACCGGCCTGCTCGCGCTGGCCGCCTTGCAGATCAATCTCACCAGCAGTTCCGCCGATGCCAAGGCGCGTAGCCGGATCGCGTCCCTGCTCGTCAGCGCCATCGACGACCAGCGAGCCACCGGCTATTCCTCGATCAATGCCACGATGACCTGTACGGCGACGTCCTGTACGTGCACATCGCCGGTTTCGCCTTGCCCCACCTACAACACGATGATCACCACCGCGCAGAATGAAGCCGGTGTGTCGGGCCTCGGACTGTCGGAAACCGCGACCACCGTCGGCAATTACAAGAACATCACCCTCAGCGCTACTTGGACCGATGCGACTGGCGGCAGCCGCAGCCTTGGCGTGAACACGATCGCAAGCTCACTGGCATTGAGCGGGTCGAGCACGCTGTTGAGCCAGGGGTTGACCGGCGGCGGTGGCATCACCCCGGTCGTGCACGAACTCAATCCGAGCAATACGGCCGGCGTCATCCCGATCGCGGTGGGCACCAACGAGAATGCAGCGGCCACCAATCCGACGCCGAACATCAACCACTACACGTTGCCATCGACCACCTTCAACGTCCTGACCTATACCAATGGCACCAACGACATCAGCACGACCGCGACCATCCAGAAGCGGGTGGAAACCACGATCGCCGAGTGCGTCTGCAAGGGAGCCAGCAGCAATCCGATCACCGATACGTTCCTCAATCGCAGCACCTTCCGGCCGACCTACTGGAATGGCCTCAAGTACAGCGCGCCGACCGATGCGAGCGTCACTCCGTACAGCACGAGCGTCAGCAGCGTCACCCAGGATCCCCTATGCGTGCAGTGCTGCCGCGACCACCACGACGTGAGCGGCGATACGGTGAAGTTCGATCCGTTCACCGGCGATCTCAGCCGTTACCAGGTGAAACTGACCGGTACTGCCGTCACCGTTCCGGTTGCACTCAAAACGGCCAACAGCTTGGCCGCCTCGACCGCCAATCCGCCACTGGTCGCCGATACGCATGCCGATAACTACCTCGACGCCTGCCGCCTGATCCGCATCGACGGACTGTGGCGGGTCGCCGCCGACCTCAACGCCGAACACACCGGCCTGCTTGCTACCACGGCTGCGGGGTTCGCAACGAGTTCCGTCCCCGACCCCGACTTCGCGTCGGCCTACGAGGATTTCGTGATCGATTACCTCGGCCAGAAGCTGACCCAACTGCTGAGTTCCGGCAGCACGCCTGTGGCCAATACGGTCTATGCAAGCCATGGTCTGGACAGACCAACCAACATCATTGCGACCACGACGGCGGGGGACTACCGTTACCTGCACGGGCGCGGCCTCTACCTGGACCATCTCGAGCAGGCGGCGCTCGACAAGCTCAACGCGGTGAACAGTACATGCGCGTCAACCAACTACCCGACCTGCCTGTTGCCATACCTTCCCTTCAACACGATCAACGTGACCGAACTGGCCAATTGGTTATCATCGGATTCCAGCAAGCTCACCGTCACCAACGCCTCGACCGCGTGCGTGACCAATGCGCCGATCCGCGGTTGCGTACGCGGCGTGGCGGTGGTGGGCAGTGTCAGTACCACGATGAGCATGACCCATTCGAATTCGGCGGTGTCTTCTTCGCTGGCGATCAATCCATATGAGTTGAACGTGGCGAACCTGCAGTCGGACACGCAGGCCTTCGAAGTGCAGGGCTCCGACACGGCCAGCGAGTTCTTCGTGGCGTTGACGGGGCTGGCCCAGATCCTCGACCTGAGCACCAGCGATGACCCATCGGTGTCGTGGAGCGTGGGCGCGAACAGCGACTTCTGCTTCTCCAGTTTCTCCAGCCGCACCGACACCAATCCGAGTCCGTACGACTGCGTGACCACCGTGGTGCTGACGTTGCCGGTCAGCGTGACGCTGGGCAGCTACAACGTGGTCACCAACCAGTCGGTCACCAATCCGTGCGCGGGCGGCACCGGGACGTTCAGCCAGCCCGTACTGACCTGCAACACGGTCAGCGCCGTCAGCGTCACCGGTGTGGGCGGCAGCGGCTACAACGACACTGAGACCGTAAGCGGGCTCAAGACCGCTGGCGAGACGACCCTGATCGCGATCAGCCTGAAGAACGCCGGCACGGTCAATCCGATCACCAAGTCCGCGGCGACCGTGAACGTAACCTTCAGTTCGAACGGTTCCAGGACCGCCGTGCAGAATGGCCTCGGCACCGGCTACACCTGCGACGTGAATACGTTCTTACCCACGTTCACGACGCCGACCAGTTGCCCCTGATCGATAGCTTGCACGCAGAAAAAAGCCCGCCGAAAGGCGGGCTTTTTCTTTGAAAATGCGATGCTGCGGTGTCTGGCGCCCGAAGTTGGACTCGAACCAACGACCCCCTGATTAACAGTCAAGTGCTCTAACCAGCTGAGCTATTCGGGCGAGCTGCGTATTGTGCCGACGGCGCCGCTGCGGCGCAACCGCGACCCACATGGATGTGGGGAGTGCACACAGGCGTCTGGAGCGCCTGCAGCCGCGAGCAAGCGCATCACGGCACGCAGGTGGACGCGATCGCGGCGGCCGCCGGCACTCCGGCGTGCAGGAATCCGCGATTGCTCAGCACCAGGGTTTCCGCCATCGCTGCGCCACGACCGTCGCACAGCGTGTAGGTGACGTTGGAGCCCGCATTGCCGCCGCTGGGCTGGATCACGATTCGGGTGCGGCCGACGGTGGAGTGCAGCCGCACTTTCCCGGCCAGCGCGCCGTGATGGGCGACGATCGGTTCTCCGGTCTGATGTTCGCGATCGCCATCGGTGTCGAGGAACACGATCCAGCCGCCGCTCCAGTCGGGATCGCCCAGGCATGTGCTCCCATCGCTGCTCGGACACAGCACCGCGTGCGAGCCGGACATCGTCGCGCCGTCAACCGCGGCCATGTAGCTGGCCAGCAATGCCGCTCGTGCGCTGCTCGAACGGGATGCCTCGAATGCGCCGGAGCACGCCGGCATGGCGATGCCGGCGAGGATGGCGACGATGCTGAGTGCGATCAGCAGTTCGATCATGGTGATGCCGCGTTGCGTGGTGCGCATGGGGCTTGTCCTCGTTAGGGTGAGGACAGGCTAGAAGTCCGATCGCAGCGACCCAATCGGAAGAGGCTGTGTTCGCGGGTAGGAAAATCCTGACCCCTCCCGGCCGGATTGGGTGCAATCGGCCGTACTCCATGCCCGGCTATACTGGCAATTCCCCCGCGCCACCCCCATACAGATCGGCGATGGCAGACCGTTTTGAACTCGTGTCCCCGTACCAGCCCGCCGGCGACCAGCCGCAGGCGATCCGTCGGCTGATCGACGGCTTCGAGTCCGGACTTGCGCGGCAGACGCTGCTCGGAGTCACCGGGTCAGGCAAGACCTACACGATCGCGAACATGATCGAGGCGGTGCAGAAGCCGACCCTGGTGATGGCGCCGAACAAGACGCTGGCCGCGCAGTTGTACGGCGAATTCAAGAGTTTCTTCCCGCACAACGCGGTCGAGTACTTTGTCAGCTACTACGACTACTACCAGCCCGAGGCCTACGTGCCGTCGACCGATACCTTCATCGAGAAGGACAGCTCGATCAACGAACACATCGAACAGATGCGGCTGTCGGCGACCAAGGCGCTGCTGGAGCGGCGCGACTCGATCATCGTGGCGACGGTGTCGGCGATCTACGGGCTCGGCGATCCCAACGAATACTTCAACATGGTGCTGCACATGGTGCGCGGCGAACGCATCGACCAGCGCGAGCTGATCCGCCGGCTCACCGAGATGCAGTACGCACGCAACGAATTCGAGCTGCGCCGCGCGACCTACCGCGTGCACGGCGACACCATCGACGTGCATCCGGCCGAATCGGACATGGAGGCGCTGCGGATCGAACTGTTCGACGGCGAGATCGAGAACCTCGCGCTGTTCGATCCACTGACCGGCGAAGTGTTGCGCAAGTTGCCGCGTTACACGATCTATCCCAAGTCGCATTACGTGACCACGCGCCGCACGATCCTGGAAGCCATCGAGACGATCAAGGTCGAATTGAAGGAACGCCTCGAAGTGTTGTACGCGGCCAACAAGCTGGTCGAGGCGCAGCGCCTGCAGCAACGCACGACCTACGACCTGGAAATGATGGCCGAGGTCGGCTATTCGAATGGCGTGGAAAATTATTCGCGGCACCTGACCGGCCGCATGCCGGGCGAGGCGCCGCCTTGCCTGTACGACTACCTGCCGCCCGACGCGTTGCTGGTGGTCGACGAATCGCACGTGACCGTGCCGCAGCTCGGCGCGATGTACAAGGGCGATCGTTCGCGCAAGGAAACCCTGGTCGAGTTCGGATTCCGTTTGCCGTCGGCGCTGGACAACCGCCCGCTGAAATTCGAGGAATGGGAACGTCGCGCGCCGCGCACGATCTTCGTGTCGGCAACGCCGGGTCCCTACGAGCGCGACAAGTCCGAAGGACAGATCGTCGAGCTGGTCGTGCGACCGACCGGACTGGTCGATCCCGAAGTCGAGATTCGTCCGGCCACCACCCAGGTCGATGACTTGTTGTCCGAGATCCATTTACGAGTCGCGATGGGCGATCGCGTGCTGGTGACCACGCTGACCAAGCGCATGGCCGAGAACCTGACCGAATACCTCGGCGAACACGACGTACGCGTGCGCTACCTGCATTCGGATATCGAAACGGTCGAGCGCGTCGAGATCATCCGCGACCTGCGCAAGGGCGTGTTCGACGTGCTGGTCGGCATCAACCTGCTGCGCGAAGGGCTGGACATGCCCGAAGTGTCGCTGGTCGCGATCCTCGATGCGGACAAGGAAGGCTTTCTGCGTTCGGCCGGTTCGTTGATCCAGACCATGGGCCGCGCCGCGCGCAATCTGCGCGGCAAGGCGATCATGTACGCCGATCGCGTCACCAACTCGATGCGCATCGCGATCGACGAAACCGATCGCCGTCGCGAGAAACAG
>JANXZP010000042.1 GCA_025355485.1 Pseudomonadota bacterium | reverse complement strand
ATCGTTCCGATGCCCGTCCTGCTGGTTCTTTGTTCGCATCCCGACCCTGCCGCTGCCGAGGCGCTGGCCGCCGCGCTGGTCGAGCAGCGACTGGCCGCGTGCGCGAACGTACTGCCCGGCGTGCGGTCCGTGTATCGCTGGCACGGCAGCATCGAGCATGCGCAGGAAACCCTGTTGCTGATCAAAACCACGTCCGACCGACTCGACGCATTGAAGGAATCCATCGTGATGGCTCATCCCTACGCGGTACCGGAAATTCTCGCCTTGACGGCGGACGCCGGACTGGATCGCTACCTGGATTGGGTGCGCGCGGAAACACGTCTTCCCGGAGCCGACGCATGAGTGCTCGACTCTTCTACGGCGCACGCGCCAGGCTCGCGACCCTCGCCGCATTCGGTTTGATGCTCTCGATGCTGATTGCGGCGCCTGCCCGTGCGGTCGATGAGTCCGATTTACTGCCGGTCGACCAGGCTTTCGCCGTGAGCGCCAAGGCCACCCATCGCGGCAGGATCGAGTTCACCTGGACCATCGCGAAGGGCTATTACCTGTACCGCGAGCGCATGGGCGCGACGGCGGCCGACAGCGCGTTCAAGTTCAATCCGCTGCAATTGCCCGACGGCATCCACAAGCACGACCAGTTTTTCGGCGACGTGCAGATTTATCACGACCAAGTGACTGCGATCCTGACCGGCGCTGCCGCGAGCGATGCGAGCGCGGCAGATTTCGTCGTGAAGTACCAGGGTTGCGCGGACGCCGGCGTGTGCTATCCGCCGCAGAAACGCACGTTGCACGTTCTGTTGCCAGCCGCAGGTTCGGGCACGACCGCGACGAACGCTGATGCTGGCATCGCAATCGCGCCCCCATCCGCGGCGACCAATCCATTGGCCGCATTCAGCGGGAATCGTGGCGCGGCATCGTCAGGCATCGATGCGCTGCCGTTGCCACCCGAACACGCGTTCGCTTTCGACGCGATCGTCGATACGCCCAACCGCCTGCTGCTGCGCTTCACACCCGCGAAGGGCTATTACATTTATCGCGACAAGACGGCGTTCGCGATCGGCGGCGCCAATCCCGCCGTGCAACCGGGCCA
Organism: Pseudomonadota bacterium; assembly: GCA_025355485.1. GTDB lineage: Bacteria > Pseudomonadota > Gammaproteobacteria > Xanthomonadales > Xanthomonadaceae > SZAS-103. Next base: position 4,294 of record JANXZP010000042.1, on the reverse strand, counting down.
GCCGCAATGGCCGCCCGCCGTGCAGCGCCACGACGAACATTTCGGCGATGTCGCGGTGTATCTCGCCGAGGCCGACGTGCCGCTGCCGTTGCTGCGCGCAGGCGCCGGAGCACAACGCATCAACTTGAACATCACGATGCAGGGTTGCGAGATCGATGGCATCTGCTATGCCCCGATGCAGCGCAGCGTGTCGCTAAATCTGCCGGCCGGCGGCGCTGTAGCATCGGCCGCGCAATTTGGCGCTGCAGTCGCTGCGACAGCGACACAAGCCAAACCGTCGGTCAGCGCTGCATACGCCGATGCCGCATCGCGCATCAGCTTGTTCGCCGCGCTGCTGCTCGCCATCGGCGGTGGCTTGATCCTCAACCTGATGCCGTGCGTGCTGCCGGTGCTGTCGCTAAAGGCGCTGTCGCTGGTGCAGTCCGGCGAGAGCCGCAGCAAGGCCCGCACGCATGCGTTGTGGTACACCGCCGGGGTGATGGTCAGCTTCGCGGCGCTGGGCGCGATCGCGATCGGCCTGCGCCAGGCCGGGCAATCGCTGGGCTGGGGATTCCAGTTGCAACAACCGTTGTTGATCGCGGCGCTGGCCTACCTGATGCTCGCGATTGGTCTCGCGTTGTCGGGCGTGTACCAGTTCGGCGCGGGCGTAACCGGCGTCGGCCAGCAGCTCACCGAAAAAACAGGTCCGGCCGGCGACTTCTTCACCGGCGTACTCGCGGTGATCGTCGCCAGTCCGTGTACCGCGCCATTCATGGGCACCGCGCTGGCTTATGCATTCGCGGCGTCGACCACGATGGCGATTGCGGTGTTCCTCGCGCTCGGGTTGGGCCTGGCGTTGCCGGTCCTGCTGATCGGCTTCGTGCCGGCACTCGCATCGCGCTTGCCGAAACCTGGCGCCTGGATGGAAACGCTGAAGCAGGTGCTTGCGTTCCCGATGTACCTCACCGCCGCATGGATGGTGTCGATCCTCGCCGCGCAACGCGGCTCCGACGCAGTGCTGTATGTGCTGGCCGGCGCTGTCGCGCTGGCGCTGGGCGTCTGGCTGTGGGAGCTCGGGCGCTACAGCAAGCGCCAGAACACGGTGCGCACGATCGCGCTGCTTGGGCTGCTCGTCGCCATTCTGCCCTTGGCCGCGATCCAGCATCTGCCTCCGTTGGCCGCACGCGCTGCCGAGCAGGGAACGGTCGCGTATTCGGCCGACAAACTCGCCGAACTGCGCGCCAGCGGCAAGGTCGTGTTCGTCGACATCACCGCCGACTGGTGCATCACCTGCAAGGCCAACGAGCGTGCGGTGCTGTCGCGTCCGGCGTTCATCGATGCGATGCGCAAGGCCGGCGCTGTCTACATGGTTGGCGATTACACCGATGTTGATCAGCCGATCACCGACTTCCTCGCCGCACACCATGCGGTCGGCATTCCGCTGTATGTGGTCTATCCGCGCAATGGCGGTGAAGGCGAGGTGCTGCCGAACATCCTTACCCAGTCGATCGTCGATGAAGCGCTGACGCGCGCGTCGAAATGAAATTGCGAATGCTGGCTGTCGTCGGCACGGCGCTGCTTGCCGGCGCGCTCGGATTGATCGTCTCGGTGCGGCTGAACGGCCCCGGCCCGTTACTCGGCAGCACGGCCGGACGCTGGCTGGTCGAACGCATCGCGCCCGCGCAGCCCCCAACCGGAACGCATACGGCCAGCGAAGGCGACCTGGTCGGCCCGTTGGCGCTGACCGATCTTGACGGCCACCCACAACAACTTCTGGCAAAACGCAGCCATCATCGGACATTGGTCAACCTCTGGGCAACCTGGTGCGGGCCGTGCGGGGACGAAATGCCGCTACTGGACGGCTTCGCCAAGGCGCACGGCCCAAGCGGAGCTGTCGCGATCATCGGGATTGCGCAGGACGATCCTACATCTGTACGCAGCTATCTTCGACTAACTCCGGTCAATTATCCGATTCTGCTCGATGACGCCCAAGGCCGCGCAGGGCTGCGTCTCGGTAATCGACTCGGCATCCTGCCCTACAGCGCTCTGCTCGATGCCAACGGTCGCCTGCTGCGTCGCCACTACGGCCCGTTTACGAATGCGGACGCACTGGCGGCGTGGGTTTCCCGGCCTGAGTAACAGCTCTAGCCGGTCGGGAACATTCGTTCAATTTCCGTAAACGTCGCCGATACGGGGCGCATCCGCTGGACAGATCGCTTTTGTCACGCGACACTGCCTGCCCGCCGTCCGCATGACGGCTTCGTGACCGCCGCCCAGTGCCCACCATTCTTGTCCTGCACGGCCCGAACCTGAACCTGCTCGGCGAGCGCGAGCCGGAGTTCTATGGTTCGACGACGTTGGCCGAAATCGACGCCGCGATGTACGAACGCGCGCAAGCCGCCGGCCACGCGCTGGAGTCGATGCAATCCAACGCCGAACACCTGCTGGTCGAGCGCATCCAGGCAGCGCGCAGCGACGGCACCGCCATCATCTTGATCAACCCCGCCGCCTTCACCCACACCTCGGTGGCGATCCGCGACGCGCTCGCGGCGGTGCGCATCCCGTTCATCGAAATTCACCTGTCGAATCCGCACGCACGCGAACCGTTCCGCGGGCAGTCGTACTTCAGCGACCAAGCGGTCGGCGTTATCGCGGGGTTCGGGGCGAACAGCTATCGCTACGCACTCGAGGCCGCGCTTGCGCGTCTGGCCGCCTCGCGAATTTCCTGACTTGGAACACTGACCCCACCCCAGCCTTCCCCTGCAAGCAAGGGAAGGAGAACAGCTTAGAGGCTGCAACCATGGATCTTCGCAAGATCAAGAAACTCATCGACCTGCTCGACGAATCCAATCTCGCCGAGATCGAGATAAAAGAAGGGCGAATCGGGGCTTTCGCGTGATGCGTTGAAGCGCATCGCGTGCCGGTGAGCGCCCGCACACGGATGTGCGGGCCGGCGCCAAGCACCAGTGATGGTTCGTAGCGAATCAAACTCAGGAAGTTGTCATGGACCTTCGCAAAATAAAGAAGCTGATAGATCTGCTGGATGAATCCAATCTCGCCGAGATCGAGATCAAGGAGGGCGAAGAATCCGTCCGCCTCTCGCGCATGCCCAAGAACATGCCGATGCAGCAGATGACTTACGCCGCAGCGCCGGCGCAGGCAGCCGCGCCCGCACATGTCGAAGCGCCGCGCCCCGCCGCGCATCCTCCCGCACCGAGCGCGTCGCACTCCGACACCGCCCACATCGGCAAGGGCGGCCGTGAATTGCCCGATGGCCACGTACTGCGTTCGCCGATGGTCGGCACATTCTACGCGTCGCCGAACCCCGAATCGCCGCCGTTCGTGAAAGTCGGCCAGGCGGTGAAAGCCGGCGACACGCTCGCGATCATCGAGGCGATGAAGATGTTCAACCCGATCGAGGCCGACGTCTCCGGCACCGTCACTGCCGTGCTCGCGAGCAGTGGCCAGCCGATCGAGTTCGACGAACCGCTGTTCGTGATTTCCTGACGCCATGTCGATGCTCGACAAAGTCGTCATCGCCAACCGCGGCGAGATCGCGCTGCGTATCCTGCGCGCCTGCCACGCGCTTGGCATCCGCACGGTCGCGGTGCATTCCACCGTGGACCGCAACCTCAAGCACGTCGCGATGGCCGATGAATCGGTCTGCATCGGTCCGGCGCCGTCAAGCGAGAGCTACCTCAACATCCCGGCATTGATCGCAGCGGCCGAAGTGACCGACGCGCAGGCGATCCATCCGGGCTACGGATTCCTGTCCGAGAACGCCGACTTCGCCGAACGCGTCGAGCAATCCGGCTTCGTGTTTATCGGCCCGCGTGCGGAAACCATCCGCTTGATGGGCGACAAGGTGGAGGCGATCAAGGCGATGAAAGCCGCCGGCGTGCCTTGCGTGCCCGGTTCCGATGGCCCGGTGCCGGAGGATCCCGCTGAGGCCATGGCAATTGCGAAGCGCATCGGTTATCCGATCATCGTCAAGGCCGCGGGCGGCGGCGGCGGGCGCGGCATGCGCGTCGTGCATACCGAAGCTGCGTTGCTGAACTCCATTGCGACCACCCAGCAGGAAGCCAAGGCCGCGTTCGGCAACGCGCAGGTCTACATGGAGAAGTACCTCGAGAACCCGCGTCATATCGAGATCCAGGTGCTGGCCGACGGCCAGGGCCACGCGATCCACCTAGGCGAGCGCGATTGCTCGATGCAGCGCCGCCACCAGAAGGTCGTCGAGGAAGCGCCCGCACCCGGGATCACGCCCGCGCAGCGCGCAGAGATCGGCGCGGTCTGCGTCGAGGCCTGCATCCGC
>JANXZP010000035.1 GCA_025355485.1 Pseudomonadota bacterium | reverse complement strand
CGGCGACTCCGATACGCGACTCGTGCTCGCTTCGAACATCGGCTACGGTTTCGTCACCCGTTTCGAAAACCTCACCGGCCGGCAAAAAGCCGGCAAGGCGATGATCACCCTGCCCGACGGCGCGCGCGTGCTCGCGCCTGCACTCGTGCGCGATGCGACGAGCGATCGCCTCGCGGTGATCACCACCGCCGGACATTTGCTGGTGTTCGCAGTCGCCGAACTTCCCGAACTCGACAAGGGCAAAGGGAACAAGATGATCGAGATTCCACGCGCCAAACTCGGCACCGAGCGCGTCGCGGCAGTCGCAGCGATTCCTGCCGATGGCGCGCTTTTCGTCTTCAGCGGACAGCGCGCGCCGATGCGCCTCGCGTGGAAAGACCTCGACGAATACCTCGGCACGCGCGCAACCCGCGGCAGCCTGCTTCCGCGCGGATGGCAGAAGATCGACGGTTTGTCGGTGGAGTGATGGACGTTCGTCGGTAGACGTTCTTCCTGAAAGCTTGCCTGAAACTTGCGGTCAGACCCGATCTTTCTGGCATGCTTCGCAACGGGCAGGCCGCCTCCATGAGCGCGGCAAAGGGGCTGCATGTCGTTCATCGCCGAACTCAAGCGCCGCAACGTGATCCGCATGGCGGGTCTGTATCTCGTCGGCGCTTGGCTGGTCGTGCAAGTCGCCGGAACCGTGCTGCCGATGTTCGGCGCGCCGGACTGGATCGCGCGCTGCATCGTGATCGTGTTGATGATCGGGTTCGTGCCGACGCTGATTGTCAGCTGGGTATTCGAGTTGACGCCCGATGGTATCAAGCGCGATGCGGACGTGTCGCCGCAGGAATCCATCGCGCCGCAAACCGCGAGGCGCATGGATCGCATCCTGCTGGTCGTGGCCGCGCTGGCGATCGGCTATTTCGCTTTCGACAAGTTCGTGCTCGCGCCGCGACGCGATGCCGCGCTGGTCGCGCAGACGACTGCGCATATCGCGTCGACGCAACCCAAGATCAACCCGCGCTCGATCGCCGTATTGCCGTTCGTGAACATGTCCACCGACAAGGAAAACGAATTCTTTTCCGACGGGCTGTCCGAGGAAATCCTGAATTCGTTGGCGCGCATCGATGGCATGCAGGTGGTCGGTCGCACGTCCTCGTTCCAGTTCAAGGGCAAGAACGAGGATCTGCGCAGCGTCGGCGAAAAACTCGGCGTGGCCACCGTGCTCGAGGGCAGCGTGCGCCGCGAGGGTGAGCGCGCCCGTATCACCGCGCAGCTGATTCGCACGGCCGATGGCATCCACCTGTGGTCGGAGACCTACGACCGCACGCTGCAGGACACGCTGGCCGTGCAGCTGGATATCGCCGAACAAGTGGCCGGCGTGCTGGATGTCGTGCTCGACGACAAGCAGCGCGCCCGGATGCGCGAGGACGGCGTGGAGAATGTCGATGCCTTCATCGCCTACCAGAAAGGGGTGAAGCTCTACGACGACGCGCACAATCCCGAACGCAGCCACGATGTTATCGAGGGCCTGCGCTTGGCCAACGTCGAGTTCGCCAAGGCCATCGCATTGGAGCCGGGGTTCGCACAAGCGTACTTCGCGTCGGCCGATATCTACGACCACATCCTGCTGGCAGACGATCGTCCACGCGCCGAACGGATTGATGCGCAACGCGAGGCGATGCATTACTACGGTTTGGCTGCGCAGAACAGCCACGAGGCGCAGCAACGGCTGCTGACGCTGGTGGAGCGGCAATTGGTCAGCGACGACTGGCACGGCCTGGCCGATCGGATCGATGCGGCGCTGAAGCATCCCGGATGCAGGAATCCGGACTGGCTACCGGTGTTCGCCAGCGTGTTCGGCTACGCCGATCGCATCGAGGACCTCGGCAGGCGCACGAGCGCATGCGATCCCCTGAATCGCATCAACTTCAACAGTCGGATCCGGGCCGCGCTGGCGGCCGGACGGGGGCGGCAGGCCCTTGATATTTTGGCGGCTGCCGAGCAGGCGCGAGGCGGCGTGCCGGCGCATGGCATCTCGCAGGTGCAGGCATTGCTGATGCTGGGACGGATCGACGAAGCCAAGGCGGAACTCGCGGCCATCGACGTGCTGGACGAAAGCTATTACAAGGCCAACGTCTTTGTCGGCGCGGTCACTGGGCAGGACGCAGCCAGCATTCACGCCCGTCTGCAGTCCGTGGATCGCAGCAAGTCGCTCTACAAATTATGGGGCCTAGCCGACGCGATCGAGGCGGCGTTGTCCGGTAACCGCGCCGAAGCCAACCGTCAAGCAGCCGCATTGGACGCGCGACCGGCCGGGCCATTCCTGCTGGCCGTGCTCACCTCCGACTGCCTGTGCGGTGCGCCGTTCGACCTCGACGCCACGCCGAACTTCAAGGCCAGGCTCGCCGAATCCGGATTGCATTGGCCGCCGCAGCAAACCATCAAGTACCCGCCGCGCAACGATCCGCAGTTCAAGAAACCGATCTCCGATGGCAAAGCAGCGCAGGCCAAGTGAAGGATCGACATCGGAGGAATCCGCGTTAATGGAAGCAGAATTCTGGAAACAACGCTGGCGCGATGGGCAGATTGGTTTCCACCAGGAAAGCGTCACGCCATTGCTGGAAAAACACTGGGGCGCGCTGGAGCTTGCGTCGGGCAGCACGGTGTTCGTGCCGCTTGCCGGCAAGAGCCTCGACATGGACTGGCTCGCGGTGCGCGGCCATCGCGTTATCGGGATCGAACTGTCCGAACGCGCCGTGCAACAGTTCTTCGCGGAACGCGACTTGGTGCCGACGCTTAGCACCTCACGGTTTGGCCAGCACTACACATCCGGCGCGATCGATCTGATCTGCGGCGACGCCTTTGCGCTCGATGCCGCGACGCTCGCCGATTGCGCGGCGGCATTCGACCGCGCGGCACTGATCGCATTGCCACCCGACATGCGCCTGCGCTACACCAATGAACTGTATGCGCGTCTTCCAACAGGCTGTCGCGGCCTGCTGGTCACGCTGGAATATCCGCAACACGAAAAAAACGGGCCGCCGTTTTCGGTGGACGAAACCGAAGTGCATGTACTGTTCGATCGCGACTGGCGTATCGACCTGCTCGAACGTCGCGACATCCTCGCCGAGCAACCGGGCTTTATCGCAGAAGGCGTCAGCGCGTTGCAGACGGCGGCGTACCGTCTTCAACGGCGCTGACCTGGCCACTCAAACTGCACTCAACGTATCCTGATGCACGCCCGCGATGGATCGGCCCGACGGATCGGCCGCGTTCGCAAATGCCGTATCCCATGCGATCGCGGTTGGCGATGAACACGCGATCGACTTTCCGCCCGGCACCGTCGCCGCGCAGGCCGCGCCCGGGAAGAACTGCTCGAACAGGCGGCGATAGAAATACGCTTCCTTGGTCTGCGGCGGATTGACCGGAAACCTGTTTGCGGCAGCGGCGAATTCGCGATCGCTGACATGCGCCTCGGCGTGCGCCTTGAGTCCGTCGATCCAGCCGTAGCCGACGCCATCGCTGAACTGCTCCTTCTGCCGCCACAGGATTTCCTTCGGCAGATAGCCTTCGAACGCTACACGCAGCACGGCTTTCTCTATACCGCCCTTGCCTACCCGGCTCTTATCGACCATT
>JANXZP010000013.1 GCA_025355485.1 Pseudomonadota bacterium | reverse complement strand
CGCGTGGTGACCAACGGCATGAGCCAGTATTCGCGCAACGAGCGCAATGCGAACGCAGCGATCGTGGTCGGCATCACGCCCGACGATTACGCAGCGTATGGCGAAGGCCCGCTGGCCGGCATCGCGCTGCAGCGACATTGGGAAGCGCGCGCGTTCGTCGATGGCGGCGGCGACTACAGCGCACCCGGGCAACTGGTTGGTGATTTTCTTGCGGGCCATGCGTCGTGCGAATTCGGAACCGTGCTTCCTTCGTACACACCGGGAGTTCGCCTCGGCGATCTCGGCGCGTCGCTACCCGGGTACGCGATCGCAGCGATCCGCGAGGCATTGCCGATGTTCGATCGCCAGATCAAGGGCTTCGCAATGCACGACGCACTGCTCACCGGGGTGGAAACGCGCACGTCGTCGCCGCTGCGGATCAAACGCGGCGAGGATTGCCAGAGTCTCAACACGCGCGGCCTGTATCCGGCCGGCGAAGGCGCGGGTTACGCGGGCGGTATCTTGTCGGCAGCGGTGGACGGCATCAAGGTCGCCGAAGCGGTTGCGTTGGCGATCATGGAGCGTTCGTAGCGCAGGTCACGATGGCGTCGATCCGCCGCCCAGCACGAGCTTCACCAGTGCCGCATCGGCCAGCTTCTGCAGCTGGTCGGGCGAACGGCCGCTCATCACCATCGCTTCGGCCAGACACCACGAACGCTCCCAGCGGCTAAGTTCGCGCTTGCCCATCGCCACGGCCTGCAGTTCCTCGCGCGTATGGGTCAGGTCGATCGGGTTGTCGTTGACCGGTTGCGGCAAACCGCCGCCCTCGGATGCGGCCTTGATCAGTAGCTGCAACCGCCGCTGCGTGCATTCGGCATCGGTGCCGATCGCGTCGCGACCGACCAGCGGCACCGCATCGGACAATTCCTGGCGCAGCACGGCCAATTCGCCGGCGGTGCCCTCGAGCCGGGTCTGCAACTGGAGCAGCTCGGTTCCGGGGTCGTGCACTTCGTTGGCATTGAGCATGGCGTGGACGCGATCGACCATGCCCTTGTGCAGATCCGGGTGGCTCATGCGCAGCGAACGCACGGCGATCTGCCAGGCGTAGGCGACCTGCTGGGCGGTACGGGTTTCCGGCTCGGCCAGCTCTTCCTTTTCCTCGGTCGGCTTGCCGAGATCGAGCAGCGCCGCTTCGAGGCGATCGCGCAGCTCGTCCTGCGAGCGCAGGTTGGCGCGCCGCAGCGCGGAACGGCAGTCAAGCAGCAGGTGGCGGATGTCTTTCATGGTGGGCCGAACCCGGTTCGAGGCCGCTACAGACTAGCGCGATTTGCGCCGCGATTCTGCCATCACCTCCAAGCCCTGCAGACGCCCCTGTGCTCGTCAGGCTGCCTTGCGCGCCTCCGCCGGTTCGCGCCAGCGCTGCATCAGCGCCTTCCAACGTGGCAGCACTTCGGCAAGATGCGCTTCCTTCACATGCCCGTAGCCTCGGATGCGTTCGGGAACGCTGGCGATCTCGACGGCTAGGGCGACGTTGTCGGGAGACAGTCCTGCGAGCAGCGCGCCGATGTCGGAAAAATAGTCAGCGATCAACTTGCGCTCGGTGCGGCGCTCATGGGTGCGGCCGAAGACGTCGAGCATCCCGCCGCGCAGGAACCGCATCTTCGCGAGCAGACCGAACGCGGTCATCATCCAGGGCCCGTATTCCTTCTTGATCAGGTGGCCGTCCGCGTCTATCTTCGCGAGCAGCGGCGGCGCGAGATGAAAGCGCAAGGTGTAATCGCCTTCGAACTGCTGGGCGACGCGACGCTGGAAATCGCCCGTCGCATAGAGCCGCGCGACTTCGTATTCGTCCTTGTATGCCATCAGCTTGAACGCGTAGCGCGCGACCGCTTCGGTCAGCGCGGTCGAGCCGGGCGCGCGCGCGGATTCGGCGACACGGACCTGCTCCACCAGCGCGCGATAACGTCCGGCATATGCGGTGTTCTGGTAATCGGTGAGGAAAGCGACACGGCGCGCGATGGCTTCTTCAAGATCGCGCGAGAGGCGCGCATCGTCGAGCGGCAATTCGGCAACGTCCGAAAGATGCGATGCGCGCGGCGCCGGGTCGGCAAGCAGTCGCGTTGCGGACTGCAATCCCGCGGCGACACGCACCGCATCCGGGTCGATCGCGGCGAGGCGTCCCCACGCGAACGCGGTCTTGTTCATTTCGACCGCCGCGGCATTGAGTTCGATCGCACGCAGCAGCGCGTCCAGCGACACCGGCACCAGGCCTTGCTGCCAGGCGACGCCGAGCATGAACAGGTTGGCCGCGATCGCATCGCCCATCAATGCGGTCGCGATAGCGGTCGCCTCGATCTGCATGGGCTCGCCGCCGTTCAATGCGGTGCGCACCGCATTGATGATCTCGTTCGCGGGGAAGCGCATGTCCGGATGCATCGTGAAGCCGCCGGGCATCGCCTCGTAGGTGTTGAGCACGACGCTGCTGCGCTCGGCGCGGATCTTCGACAGCGCCCAGTAATCGTTGACCACGACCATG
>JANXZP010000186.1 GCA_025355485.1 Pseudomonadota bacterium | reverse complement strand
CTAGATGGGTAATCCGACTTTCCTGAGCAATGCCGAATAACGGGCGTCGCCGTGCAGCGAACGCAACGTCGGATCGTACTTGAGCCGTTGCAGGCCTGCGTCGCGTTGTGCGCAGGCGCGATCCAGCCAGATGAACGCGTTATCCGGTTCGCCGCGCCAGGCATAGGCTTCGGCGATTTGATACGCATAGCCTTGCGCGTGTTTCGCGATCAACAGATCCAGCGCCTGTTGCGATGACGCAGCATGGCCCAGGTCGCATTCGGCCATCACCACTCCGGTCAGGCGAAATGGTTCGATCGGGGTGCGCGTGAACTCGGCCAATGCGCCAACTGGATTGTTTTCCAACAGCGAGATGAGGCCGAGGTCGAGCGGTGCGTAAGCGTGCTCGGGCGCCAGTGCCAGTGCGCGATTCAGCGTCAGCCGCGCTGCCTCGAGCTCGCCGTGCGCTGCCTGGAAACGACCGAGCACATACCATGCCCTGGCGGACAATGGATCCGATTCGATGGGCTTGCGTGCCGCCGCAATCGCCTCCGGTAATTTTCCAAGCGCCGCAAGCAGCCGTCCATAGCGTTCGTAAGTCGTTTCATCGGTGGGATTGAGCGCGAGCGCGCGGATGAAATCGGACTGCGCGCCTTCCCAGTCCCAGCTATAGCAACCGCGCAGATAGCCGCGTGCCGCATAGGCGTCGGCCAGGTCCGGGTCGTGCTCTACCGCCTGCTCGGCGGCATCCATGGCCAAGCGCTGGCCCTGCACGATCGTTGCTTCATCGTCGGAATAACCCGCGGCGGCGTATTGCGCCAATGCCAGTCCGGCATGCGCCTTTGCGAACTCCGGTTCCAGCTTCGCCGCCTGGCCATAGGCCTCGACCGCATGCACGAAACCATCCGGCGTGCCGCGATTGAGGTAGTGCCGCCCCAGCAGGAATTGCGTGTAGGCGTCCGGGCCCGGCGTATGGCGCTGGCTACTGCTCGGAAGCTGTCCTGGCAATAGTTTCAACTTGAGCACGTCGACCACGGCGCTGGCGATTTCGTCCTGCACCTCGAAGATATCGGTGAGTTGGCGGTCGTAGGTTTCCGACCACAGATGAAAATCGTCCACTACGCTGATTAGCTGCGCGGTGATCCGCAGGTGATCGCCATGTTTGCGCACGCTTCCTTCAAGCACGTGGGCGACATTCAGGGCCTTGCCTACGTCGGTGATGATCGTGTCCTTGCCCTTGAACGAGAACGATGACGTACGGCCAGCGACGTGCAGACCAGGCACCTTGGCCAGCAGGTTGATGAGTTCCTCCGACAGGCCATCGGAAAAGAATTCCTGATCCCTGGACTGACTCATGTCTGCGAATGGCAGCACTGCGATCGATGCCGACAACGCCTGCATTGGCACCGTCCTCGAAACGGCTGCATGCGTTTCCGCGCTCAACCTGCGATCGGTCGTACCTGCGGTTTCGTCCGCACGCGCCAACTCCGATTCGCGCACCAGACCGGTGGGAGTCAGTTCGTATGCCCACGCAAGCACCAACGCCAGAGGGAAACCAAGCGCCACGATCAGCACCATCAATCGCAAGGTCCACGCCGGGATATTGAATACCGGAATGATCAGGCTGGCGACCTGCAGGATCACCCATCCGACCGCGAGATACACGATCGCCACGCGGATGACCTTGCGACGTTTCAGCTCGGCGATGAAATCGCGCATACGGGCTGTTGGGTAGGCCATGGAGGGGTAAACGGATAGTACCCGAGTCGCCGTCGTACCGATCGCAGCCTTGCGCTACGGCAAATCTTCTACGCCCAACTCATCCAGAGCCGCCTGCATCGAACGACGCGCGTGTTCGCTGAGGACTTCGTGGTCGAGTGCGAAACGGATCGTCGCCTCGATCAATCCAAGATGCGTACCGCAATCGAATCGCGTGCCCTCGAAACGGTAGGCGTTGACGGTGCGTTCGGCGAGCAGCGCGGCGATCGCGTCGGTGAGCTGGATCTCGCCGCCTTTGCCGGGCTTGGTGGTTTCCAGCAACGCGAAGATGCGAGGGTCGAGTACGTAACGACCGACCACCGCGAGCGTGCTCGGTGCGACATCCGGCTCGGGCTTTTCGACGATGCCGGTAATGCGTCCGCAACGATCGCTGAAGGCGTCCGTCGCGACGATGCCGTAACTCGCGGTCTGTTCGCGCGGAACCTGTTGCACGGCAATCACGCTGCTGCCATCGCGTTCGGCCACATCGGCCATCTGCGCAAGTGCGCCGGGACCTCGGCTCCAGATCAAATCGTCTGGCAGCATCACCGCGAACGGTTCGTCGCCGACCACGGCTTTCGCGCACAGCACAGCATGGCCGAGTCCCAGTGCTTCGGCCTGGGTCACGAAAATCGCACGCACGCCGTCTGGCAACACGTTGCGCACGAGCTCCAGCATCTCGGTCTTGCCGGATTTCTCGAGCTTGTGCTCGAGCTCGTACGCCTTGTCGAAGTAATCCGCGATCGCGTGTTTGTAGCGATTGGTAATGAAGATCAGCGTGTCGCAACCGGCTTCGATCGCTTCGTCGACCGCGTACTGGATCAGCGGCTTGTCGATGATCGGCAGCATTTCCTTGGGTACGGTCTTGGTCACCGGCAGGAAGCGCGTGCCGAACCCTGCGACCGGAAATACGGCCTTGCGAATGCGGCGGGATGTTATAGGCGACATCGAATCCGAACTCATGTGGCTTGATTCCTACGGACGACGGGCAGCGGCACGACGACCGCGCCATCGGCAGGTTTGTATTCGGGTACTGCATCGCGCAGCAGCCGATGCAGGCGCGGTTCGTCGTAGTCGGCCACGGCAACGCGCAAGGCTGCAAGCGTACGCTGGCAGGTCGTTGCATCAACGCTGCGCGATTCGGCCTGCAAGATTTTCGGATGCTCGGTACGGCGATTGCGTTCTTCCGGGTGATAAAGACTTTCGTGGATCTTTTCACCGGGCCGCAGGCCGGAATACACGATCTGCACGTCGCGTCCCGGAACTTTTCCGGCAAGCCGGATCATCTGTTCGGCGAGCACGCGGATCGGCACCGGCTCGCCCATGTCGAGGGTGAAAATCGCTTGGTTGCCGCCGATTGCTACCGATTGCAGGATCAGTTGGCAGGCCTCGGGGATGGTCATGAAATAACGACTGACTTCCGGGTGCGTCACCGTGACAGGACCACCGCGGCGGATCTGTTCGCGAAACGCCGGCACCACGCTGCCGGCCGAGTCGAGCACATTGCCGAACCGCACGACGACCATCCGCGTGCGCGCCTGCGCCGCGATAGCCTGGCAAGCCATCTCGGCCAGTCGTTTGCTGGCGCCCAGCACGTTCGCGGGGTCGACCGCCTTGTCGGTGGAGATCAGCAGGAAGGTATCGACGCCCGCCGCGACGCTGGCTTCGGCGACGGTGTGCGTGGCGAGCACGTTGTTGCGCACCGCTTCGCGGATCTGTCCTTCGAGCACCGGCACTTGTTTGTATGCGGCGGCATGCAGCACGGCCTGTGCGTCGCTGATGCGCAAGGCGTGGTCGATCACCGCGCGGTCGCCGCAATCGCCGAGCACGCAATGCACCGGCAGAGACGGCATACGCTGCCGAAGTTCCTCGAAAATCGTCACCAGCGCGAGTTCGGTTTGCTCGACCAATGTCAGCGATCGCGCGCCGAGCTCAACGACCTGCCGGCACAATTCGGCGCCGATCGAACCGCCTGCCCCGGTTACCAGCACCGAGCGTCCTCCGATCCATCCGCGCATCGCCTCCCAGTCGGGTGCGACCGGTTCGCGCCCGAGCAGATCCTCGATCGCGACTTCCTGCAGGTCGCCGGGTGCGGCGCGTCCCTGCAGCACATCGTGCAGGCGCGGCACCGTGCGGAACGGCAAGCCGGTGTCGTCGCACAACGCCACCGCGCGCTGCATCTGCGCGGTATCAGCGGTAGGAATGGCGATGACGATCAGCCGCGCATCGGTTTCGCGCGCGAGTTCTACGAGTGCATCCAGCGTTCCCAGCACTGGCACGCCGTGGACTTTCGCGCCCTGCAGGCGCGCATCGTCATCAAGGAAACCGACCGGCAGGTAACGACGATCGCGACCCATGTCGCGTACCAGCGCTTCGCCTGCGCGACCTGCGCCGAGGATCAGCACACGCGTCGCCGCATGCTGCGGATCGACCGCGTCGCGTCCGTCCTTCCATGCGCGGTACAGCAGGCGCGGGCCGCCGAGCAGCACGATGAGCACGATCGGATACAACACGAGCGCCGAGCGCGGCACCATGTCGAGTCGATTGACCAGGAACAATCCCAACGAGATCGCGAGCAGCCCGAGCACGCTCGCCTTGGCGATGTTGATCAGGTCAGGCAGGCTCGCGAAACGCCACAGTCCCCGATACAGGCCAGCCCACCAGAAGATCAGGCCCTGCGCTGCCAGCACGACCGCGACCGAAGGCGAAAACAGCATGACCGCGACATGCACGGGCACGAAGCTGTAGCGCAGCGCGTTCAGCCCGACCCAGCACACCCACACCATGCCGAGGTCGTGCAGCACGATCAGCATGCGCGGCAGCAGGCTTGCGGCCTTGCGTCCGATGCGGCCCATCAACGACGGTGTTTGCGACGATGTCTGGCGGCCATCCATAGGCGATTCCTGAGCCACATCCAAAGCAGGCTGCCGCATAGTAACGCAGTGCCGGTAATCCATCCCCCGACGGCCGGGCTGGATCGCGCCAGCGCGAGTGCCAGCGCGCCTGCCGCCAGCGTCCATAACGCATAGCACGCGGTGACGTGTACATGCGAACGGCCGCTGCGCACCAGCCACTGATAGAGATGCTCGCGATGCGGCCGCCACCACGCTTTGCCGTGCAGAATCCTCTGCAACAAGGTCAGGCCGGCATCGATCAGGAATGCGGACGCCGGCAACAGCGCGACCGGCCATGCGAGCCCGCCAGTCACGATTGAGCGCAGCAGCAGGCAGGCGACCACGAAGCCGAGCGCGCCACTGCCGACGTCGCCGAGGAAAATCCGGGCGCGCGGAATATTGAAAGGCAGGAATCCCAACGTGGCCGCTAACAGCAACAGCGCAAAATTCCACCATGCGCCGCCCAGCCAGGCAGCGAGAAGGCTGCCGACCAGCACGATGACCGCGACCATGCTCGCCTGGCTCGCAGCGAGTCCGTCGATGCCGTCCATGAAATTCCACGCGTTCACGAATCCGGCGACAACGATGGTGCCCAGCGCGATCGAAGCGAACTGCATCGATGTCTGCGGTATGCCGATCAGCGCGATGCTTGCCATGAGCGCTGCGACCAGATGAACCGCGAGCCGCAGCCACGCCGGCAACGGGCGATGATCGTCGAACCAGCCGATTCCCGCGACTGCAGCAAGTCCGAACAGGCAGATCCCCAATTCCGGTTGCGAAGTCGAATCGGATGCGAACAACAACGCGCCACTAACCAGCAACACCAGCACCGGCCCGATCCCGCCACCGCGCGGCGTCGGTACCGCGTGGCTACGACGCTGACCTGGATGGTCAAGGAGATCCCGGCGCAAGGCGTAGCGTCGTGCGAGCGCAGTCAGTACCGCCGATGCGATAACGCCGCAGGTGAACAGAACCAGCACGACCATCGCATTCGCATCGTGCAATGCGGCCGATGCCGGCATCATTCGCCCAACAAGTTGTATTGCGGCTTGATCATGCCCCAGTTCTTGCAACTCGGGCATTGCCAGTGGTGCGCGCGCGCGCCAAAGCCGCAGCGTCCGCAGCGATACGCCGGCGATCGCACCAGCAGTTGCTCGCTGATCTGCTTGAGCGCGACCAGCGTACCGATCGCTTCGTCGGGGCTGTCCAGGCTCAACTCGATCAACGCCGCCTGCCCGCGCACCGATGGCCGCTGGCGAACCTGCCTGGATAGGAACCGGCGCGCGACATCAACACCCTCCTCGTCGTGCAGGATGCGACTCAAGGCCTGCACCGGCGCAAAGCCCGGATAATGCTCGATCATCTCGGCAAGGAACGCGCGCGCGCGGCTGGTGTCCTGCCCGCGTTGATACGCTCCGAGTAGCGGCTTGATCACTTCCGGCAGGTAATCGACATCCTGCCGCGCGACGCGTTCGAAAGCCCTGATCGCCGCCGCATCGTTGTTCGCCGCCAGCTCGATCTGGCCTTCGAGGATGCCTGCGCGGGTGCTGTACGGATCGGCGGCATAGGCATCGGCGATGCGCGCGCGCGCGGTGTCGTGTTCGCCCTGCAGGCGCGCCTGCTCAGCCAGTTCGCAATGGAACTGCGCGATCAACGCGCCCATCGGCTCGCCGGTCGCATCCTGGAAACTGCGCGCGTGGCCGATCGCCTTGTCCCAGTCGCGTTCCGCCTGGTAGATCGAGATCAGATGTCGCAAGGCTTGCGGCACGGACACATCCATCTGCACCAGATCGGTGAACAGGGTTTCGGCGCGATCGAGCAGGCCGGCGCGCATGTAGTCCTCGCCGAGTTCCAGCGCGGCGTATTTTTTCTGTTCCTCACTCAGTCCAGGCCGCGAGATCAGGCTCTGGTGAAGTCGGATCGCGCGATCCACTTCACCGCGACGGCGGAACAAATAGCCCAGCGAAAACTGGGTCTCGATGGTGTCCTTGTCGGCTTCGGCCAGTTGCAGGAACAGTTCGATCGCCTTGTCGGGCTGTTCGTTGAGCAGGTAGTTCAGGCCGCGGAAATAGGTCTTCGACAGGCGACTGACGCGACGCCCGCTCTGCAACGCGCCGCCACGGCGCCCGGCATACCATCCGCTGAACGCCGCGACCGGCAATAGGATGACGACGATGAGTTCGAGCAGTGCGGGCGTCATGCCGGATTCGACTGCCTGGACGGCGAAGCGGCAAGCTCGCGTTGCGCCTTGCGCAAGCGGCTTTGCAGCGGCCACGCGACGCCCATCGCGACCGCGATCCCGCCAAGCAAAGCGCCGATGAATGTCGCAACCAGCAATGCGACACCGAGGCTCGCATCGAGTCGCAGAAAATGGAAATCGAGCGTGACGGTCTGCGGATTGAACGCACCGAACAGCACGCCACCGGCCACGAAGGCCAACGCGATCAGGAGTTGCAGCAGGGGTCGCATGGGCAGGCCTCGTCGCTCACGTCTGGGCGAAGCTTAGCCGAGCTGGATGCAACGCGTCAGGCTGATGCGTGGCCGTGCAGGTTCACGCGCTCACGCAATTCCTTGCCGGGCTTGAAATGCGGGACGTGTTTGCCTTCCAGCGCGACCGAATCGCCGGTCTTGGGGTTGCGGCCGATGCGCGCAGGCCGGAAGTGCAGCGAGAAGCTGCCGAATCCACGGATCTCGATCCGATCGCCGTGCGCAAGCGCATCGCTCATCATCTCCAGCAGCGTTTTCACCGCGAGATCGACGTCGTCGGCCTTCAGGTGCGCCTGACGCTGGGCGAGGATGTCGATGAGTTCGGACTTGGTCATGCGTAGGCGTGGCCGATCTGGTTTGCTGCGGGGCTATCGGCGGATCGCCGCGACCCGGTTGTCCGGGCCGCGGCGTACGCTTCGATCATTTTGGACTTGCGTCCAGGGCTTCCGCCCCTCACTTATTCGCCTTTGTTCATCTTCTCGCGCAACAGTGCACCGAGGGTTGTGGTGCCGGTCTGCGCGGACGACTGGTAATCGTCCATCGCCTGCTGCGTTTCGGCCTCGTCCTTGGCGCGGATCGAGAGTTGCAGCACGCGGCCCTTGCGATCCATGCCGATGAACTTGGCTTCGACGCTGTCGCCGACCTTCAGGTGCTGGGTGGCATCCTCGATGCGTTCCTTGGCGATGTCGGAAGCACGGATATAGCCTTCCATCGCATCGCCGAGATCGATCGTCGCACCGCGCGCGTCGACTTCCTTCACGCTGCCGGTCAGCAGGCTGCCCTTCGGATGCGTGGCCATGAACTGGCCGAACGGATCCTGCTCGAGCTGCTTGACGCCGAGCGAGATGCGCTCGCGCTCCGGATCGACGGCCAGCACGACGGCTTCCAGGGTGTCGCCCTTTTTGTAGTTGCGCGCAACGTCTTCGCCCGTGGAATTCCACGAGATGTCGGACAGATGCACCAAGCCATCGATGCCGCCGTCCAGGCCGATGAAGATGCCGAAGTCGGTGATCGACTTGATCTGGCCCGACACCTTGTCGCCCTTGTTGTTCAACGCGGCGAACGCTTCCCACGGATTCGGCTGACACTGCTTCATGCCCAGCGAAATGCGGCGGCGCTCCTCGTCCACGTCGAGCACCATGACCTGCACGTCGTCGCCGACCTGCACCATCTTCGACGGGTTGACGTTCTTGTTGGTCCAGTCCATTTCGGAGACGTGGACGAGACCCTCGACACCCGGCTCGATCTCGACGAACGCGCCGTAATCGGTGACGTTGGAGATCTTGCCGAACAGGCGCGCGCCGGTCGGATAGCGACGCATGATGTTGTCCCACGGATCCTCGCCGAGCTGCTTGAGGCCGAGGCTGACGCGGTTGCGCTCGCGGTCGTACTTGAGCACGCGCACGTCGAGTTCCTGGCCCACTTCCACGACTTCGGACGGATGGCGCACGCGCTTCCATGCCATGTCGGTGATGTGCAGCAGGCCGTCGATGCCGCCGAGGTCCACGAACGCACCGTAGTCGGTGAGGTTCTTGACCACGCCCTTGATGACCACGCCTTCCTGCAGCTTGTCCATGAGCTGCTCGCGCTCTTCCGAGTGCTCGCTCTCGACCACCGCACGGCGCGAGACCACCACGTTGTTGCGCTTGCGGTCGAGCTTGATGAGCTTGAACTCGAGTTCCTTGCCTTCCAGGTAGCCGGGATCGCGCACGGGGCGCACATCGACCAGCGAACCGGGCAGGAACGCGCGCACGTCCTTGATGTCGACGGTGAAACCGCCCTTGACCTTGCCGCTGATGCGGCCGGTGATCGTGGCGTTGGCAGTCAGCGCTTCCTCGAGTTCGTCCCACACCATCGAACGCTTGGCTTTCTCGCGCGACAGCACGGTTTCGCCGAAGCCGTTTTCGAGGAATTCGAGCGCGACTTTCACTTCGTCGCCGACATTGACGTTGAGCACGCCGTTGTCGTCACGGAACTGTTCGATCGGCACGATGCCTTCGGACTTCAGGCCTGCATTGATCACCACCACATCGGAACGCACTTCGACGATGGTGCCGATGACGATGCTGCCGGGCTTGAGCTTGGCGATACCCAGCTGGCTCTGTTCAAACAGTTCTGCAAATGATTCGGTCATTGATGAAAATTCCGGTTGAACACACGGATCGCAGGACCATCGTCCGTTGCGCGACCCACCCTTGTGCGGCGCTTGCGCGCCTGTTGGTTGAGGAAGATCCGCGACAGGATGTCGCGGGACTGTTCTGCTGTTTGCAATCCCCGTTCGCGAAAGCGAATGCGCAATGACTCAGCGTCGGAAATGTTCCGGCAACAAGGCCAGCACGCGTTCGACGACACGTTCCACCGGCACGTCGGTCGTATCGATCAGGACCGCGTCGTCGGCGGGCTTGAGCGGTGCGACCGCGCGTTCGGCATCGCGCGCATCGCGGGCGAGGATCTCACGCAGCAGACCGTCAAGATTAACCGAAACCCCTTTGTCGTTCAACTGCTTATAGCGCCTTTCTGCACGCTGGACGGCACTGGCGGTCAGGAAGACCTTGAACGTCGCATCCGGGAAGATCACCGTACCCATGTCGCGACCGTCCGCGACCAGGCCCGGCGGGCGCCGGAACACGCGCTGTTTGTCGAACAACGCCTGCCGCACTTCAGGGATCGCGGCAATGGCCGAAGCGGCCGCGCCGGCGGTTTCGGTGCGCAGATCATCGGTCGCGTCCACGCCGTCCACCAGCACGCGCGGCTCGGCGTCGCCGTCGGTACGAAAGCGGATGTCGGTGTCGTGCGCGCGTCGCGCCAGCGCGGCGTGATCGGCAAAGTCCAGGCCGCTCCAGCTCGACGCCAAGCCAGCCGCGCGGTACAGAGCGCCCGAATCCAGATAGTGCCAGCCCAGTCGCCCGGCCACGATTCGGCTGATCGTACCCTTGCCCGAACCGGAGGGACCGTCGATGGTGAGTACGGGTATGTCGGCGTCCATAGAGGATCTGCTGCGCGAAGATGGGCCATTCTAGCGGCGCCAGCCTTCCCTGATGGCAGCGCATGGGGTCGAACCGCGCGCGTGTTCGCCGTCTTCTGCAACACTCCTGTCTAACTACCTGTTGAATCGCGGCTTTTTGCCGGATACACTGCGCAGCTTCCTGTGCCTCATTGAGTCTTCCCATGAAAGTCCTGTCCTCCCTGAAGTCGGCCAAGGGCCGCCACCGCGACTGCAAGGTCGTGCGTCGTCGCGGCAAGGTGTTCGTGATCTGCAAGTCCAATCCTCGCTTCAAGGCTCGCCAGCGCTAAGCCGGCGCTGAAGCCAGGATGTCGTGACAAAGGCCGCTTGCGGCCTTTGTGCTTTATGGGGGCCGAAGCCGTCGCGGCCTGAAGGCCGAAGGCACAAACCTTCTGATCTGCCTGCGCCGCTGAACGCTTGTGTTCCAGCAGGCACCGCCGTCATGGCGATGGCAGGGACGTTCTGATACAAATACGGCGTCACTGCATCATCAAGCAAGGAGAGCGCCATGATCGAATCATCACAACACCTGCTGCTATCACTGGTCGTCGCGGGACTGGCCTCGGCATTCGTCCCGGCACATGCCGATACCCTGCTGGTCGATCGCGCCAGCATGAGCAAGCCGATGGCGCGGCCCATGCGCGGCATGAGCATGGCTCAGGTCGAACAGCGCTTCGGCGCGCCAATGCAGAGGCTTGATGCCCGTGGCGGCCAGAAGCATGATTGGCCGGTGATCAATCGCTGGATGTATACGGATTACACGGTGTATTTCGAGCGCACGCATGTGATCGACATCGTCCTCAACCACGCCACGCCCGAGGAAATCGGCCCGGCGCCTGTCAACTAGAGAATGACAGCTCCTGCCTTGCGCTTTCCCGCCGAGTGGGAGCTGCAGTCCGCGGTACTCGTTGCGTGGCCGCACGCCGGCACCGACTGGGCCACACGGCTGGCCGATGTCGAAACCAGCTATGTCGCATTGATCGGCGCGATCGCGCGCTTCGAGACGGTCGTCGTCTGCGTCGCCGACGATGATCTGCGTCGGCATGCTGCACGATTGCTGGAAGCGGCAGGCATTCCGGCGGCACATGTGCATTTCGTGCAAGTCGAATACGACGACACCTGGTTGCGCGATTCTGGTCCGATCAGTTTGCGCGGCGACGATGGCTTCCGCCTGCTCGACTTCCGCTTCAACGCATGGGGCGACAAATTCGCAGCGACGCGCGACGACCGCCTGGTCAAAGCGCTGTTCGCGCAAGGAATCTTCCACAACGCGCAACGCGAACGCATCGACTTCGCGCTCGAAGGCGGCGCGATCGAAACCGACGGCGCCGGCACCCTGCTCAGCACCTGGTATTGCCTGCGTGCGCGGCATCCCGATCTCGATCGCGGGACGATTGAATCGAGGCTATGCGCCACGTTGAGGCAGCAACGCTTGCTGTGGCTCGATCATGGCGCGCTCGAAGGCGACGACACCGATGCGCACATCGACACGCTTGCGCGTTTCGCCGATCCGCACACGATCGTTTACCAGGCTTGCGACGACCCGAACGATGCACACCACGACGCGTTGCAACGGATGGCCATTGAGCTGGCCGCGTTGCGCACGCTAGCCGGGAAACCCTATCGCCTGTTTCCACTACCGTGGGCCAGGCCGATCATCGACGAGGGCCGGCGTCTCGCCGCGTCGTATGCGAATTTCCTGATCGTCAATGGTGCTGTGCTGATGCCAGCCTACGACGACCCGTCGGATACAATCGCCGCATCCGTACTTGAACGCGCCTTTCCTGATCGCGAGATCGTGCCCGTGGCGTGCCGTTCGTTGATCTGGCAGAACGGCAGCCTGCATTGCCTGACCATGCAACTTCCAGACGGCTTGATTGAAGCGAACGCAAATGATTGAACATCCTGTCCAACATTTGCACGCTGCGTCCGGCTCATGTCCGGGCGCAGCTCCGCCCCGCACGCATTCCAGCGTGCTAGGCGAGCGCTCCCTCCTTGGGCCACGACGTGGTTCCGCCGCAAGCTCAATTCACCTGGTAACCGTCCAATGATGTCCGCTCGCACACTCACCGTCGCGCTGGTGCAGGAATCCGATCACGGCAGCGTCGAGGCCAATCTCGCGGTGATCGCGCAACGCGTGGCTGACGCGGCGGAACGCGGCGCGCGCCTGGTTCTGCTACAGGAACTGCACAACGGCGCGTATTTCTGCCAGCACGAATCGGTTGCCGAGTTCGATCGCGCCGAACCGATCCCTGGCCCGAGCACTGCTTTCCTCGGCGCGCTCGCGAAACAACACGGCGTGGTGATCGTCGGCTCGCTGTTCGAGCGCCGCGCCGCCGGCCTGCACCACAACACCGCGGTCGTGCTCGAAGCCGACGGCACGCTGGTCGGCAAATACCGCAAGATGCATATTCCGGACGATCCGGGCTTCCACGAGAAGTTTTATTTCACGCCGGGCGACCTGGGTTTCCATCCGATCGACACCTCGATCGGCAGGCTCGGCGTGCTGGTGTGCTGGGATCAGTGGTATCCCGAAGCCGCGCGGTTGATGGCGCTCGCCGGTGCAGAACTGCTGCTGTATCCGACCGCGATCGGCTGGGATCCGTCCGATGCGCAGGACGAAAAAAATCGCCAGCGCGATGCGTGGATGCTCAGTCATCGCGGGCATGCAGTCGCCAATGGTTTGCCAGTGCTGTCCTGCAATCGCATCGGTCACGAACCATCTCCCACTGCCTCTGAAAAGCACGTGGGCGCGACGGGTATCGACTTCTGGGGCAACAGCCATGTGCTAGGCCCGCAAGGCGAGTTGCTCGCCGAGGCAAACACCGAGACAGCGCAATTGCTTGTGGTGGAAGTCGATCTTGCGCGCAGCGAACACGTGCGCCGCATCTGGCCGTTCCTGCGCGACCGCCGCATCGATGCCTACGGCGACCTGCTCAGACGATATAGAGATTGACGCCACGTGACCGATCAAACTGATTCATCCGACGCGCTGTCGCAGCAACCGCACGCGATCGTCGAACGCGACGGCGTGCGCTACACCATCCTCGGCACCGCGCATATCTCGCGCGCGAGCGTCGATGCGGTCGAGCAGCTTGCGAACAGCGGTCGCTTCGATGCCATCGCGGTCGAGCTCGATGCGCTGCGCCTGCGCAACCTGACCGATCCGAACGCGATGCAGGAATTGGATCTGTTCCGTATCCTGCGCGAAGGCAAGACCGGATTGGTCGCGGCGAATCTCGCGCTGGCCGCCTACCAGCGGCGATTGTCGGAACAGCTCGGCGTGGAACCGGGCGCCGAACTCAAGGCCGCCGCACGCGCGGCGCAAGAACGCAGCCTGCCCTTGCAACTCATCGACCGCGATGTCGGCATTACCCTCAGGCGCGCGTATCGCGGGCTGGGATTCTGGGGGCGGATGAAGCTGATGACCGGGCTCGGCATGAGCCTGTTCGACACCGAGCAGGTTGATGCGGGCGAAATCGAGAAGCTCAAACAGGGCGACATGCTCGAGAGCAGCTTCGGCGAATTCGCGGCGCAGAGTCCACCGATCTACGAGGCGTTGATCGCCGAACGCGACACCTACATGGCCGCGCGTTTGCGTGAAGACAACATCCCCGCTCATGGTGAGCGTGTCGAACCACGCGAGGTGCTGGTCGTGATCGGTGCGGGCCACCTGAAAGGCCTGTCGCAACACCTGCGCGACGACACCGAATCGCCATCGGCCGTGCGCGAATGGCTTGAAGCGATCACGAAGAAACGCCGTATCCCCTGGGTTTCTCTGGCGATCGCAACGCTTGTGCTCGCCAGCTTCGCCTGGGGCTACTGGCACGGCGGCGCGCACCTCGGCACGACGTTGCTGCTGACCTGGATCGTG
>JANXZP010000178.1 GCA_025355485.1 Pseudomonadota bacterium | reverse complement strand
TCGCGCATTCCGGATGCACGGCGTGCACCGCATGCTGTTGCACGCGCACACATTGGGGTTCGCGCATCCGCACAGTGGCGAACGCATTGACGTCGTTGCGCCGCTGGATTCGGAGTTCGAACGCGCGTTGGCGTTGTGCGGTTGGAGCCTGCCATCGGAAGCAGTCGTTGCAGGCGCGCCCTAGCCTGCGGTCATCGCCCTGACCACGCCATACGCCGCGATCAACCACAGCGCAGTTGTCGCGACAGTTCCGATGGTGAAGCCGGGGCCGCGTTTTTTCGCGTCCTTCGCATAGGCGAT
Organism: Pseudomonadota bacterium; assembly: GCA_025355485.1. Lineage (GTDB taxonomy): Bacteria > Pseudomonadota > Gammaproteobacteria > Xanthomonadales > Xanthomonadaceae > SZAS-103. Next base: position 1,700 of record JANXZP010000178.1, on the reverse strand, counting down.
CGCGTACCAGATGCGCGCGCCAACCCACGACAAGCCGATCCCGCCAACCAGCCGCGGATCGGAATAGCGCGCAGCGATCCAGAACGCGGGCAGGAACAACGCGAGCGCTTCCAGCGTATTCATCTGCACGCGGAACACGCGTTCGAAATCCGGATGGCCGGTAGTCGCCGGTGCCGCGATCTTGTAGCGGCCACGCGCGACCGCAACCGCAGTGCCGCATCCGAAGAACACGGCCACGGCGAGCAGGGTGACCAGATCGGGCAGGTAGGTCATGTGGTTCTCCATGGAGTTTGCGCAAGCTTAGCGTGTCGAAGCGCTCTGCGGATCGCCGACCCGCATGAGTTAAGATCGCGGCGCATGCAGGCCATCCATCCATCCATGATCATGATCATCCCATGCTTGTGATCAACACCGATATCGCGATACCGGACGACGAACTGATCGAGCGTTTCGTGCGCTCGGCCGGGCCGGGCGGGCAGAACGTCAACAAGGTTTCGACTGCGGTCGAACTGCGTTTCGATGTGGCGGGCTCGCCGTCGCTTCCCGAAGACCTGCGTGCGCGACTGATGGCGCGACGCGATCGCCGCCTGACCGGCGAAGGCGTGCTGGTGATCAGCGCGCAGCGTTTCCGTACCCAGGAACGCAACCGCGCCGACGCGCGCGCACGCCTGGCCGCGGTGGTATTGGCGGCGACGCATGTGCCGAAGAAACGGGTCGCGACCAAACCGACACGCGCATCGAAGTTGCGCCGGCTCGACGGCAAGAAACAGCGCGCGCAGGTCAAGCGCGGTCGCGGCACGCGCGGCGTGGACACCGACGCATGAGTTTTCGCCTCGCCGGGCTGCCTGCGTGCGCGCCGCGCGGTGGCAATGCATTCACCCGCTGGCTGGGTCGCAGCATCCTGCGGCTCGGTGGCTGGACGATGGCCGGCGATTTTCCGGACGAACGCAAACTGGTGATCCTCGCCGCGCCGCATTCGTCAGGATGGGACGCGGTCTGGGGGCTGGCGGCGAAGGTCGCGATGGGAATCCGCATCGTGGTCATCGGCAAGCAGGAATTATTCCGCGGGCCGCTGGGCTGGCTGCTGCGGCGCTTCGGCGCGATCCCGGTCGATCGCGCACGCGCGCATGGCGTGGTCGATCTGGTCGCCGATCGTTTCGCGCAGTCCGACACGATGTGGTTCGTGCTCGCGCCCGAAGGTACGCGCAAGCGCGTGGAGCGATGGAAGACCGGCTTCTGGCATGTCGCGCGCGATGCCGGCGTGCCGGTGCTGTGCGCCTACTTCCACTATCCGACGCGCACGATCGGCATCGGCCCGGTGATGCACATGACCAGCGATCTCAAGGGCGACATGGCGCGGGTGCGCGAGTACTACAAACCGTGGATCGGCAAGCATCGTGGGACGACGTGAGCGTCGCGCATTGCGTCACCGCTCCGAATGCCCCGCCTCGAAATAATCGCCGCGTGCGAACAATCCAGGCTTGACCAGGTTCACGAACGCGCGTGCGTGCGGACTCAGGAACTTGCCCTTGCGGATCACCACGCCGTAGCTGCGCGGCGGGAAATATTCGCGCAGGTTGCGCACCGCGAGGCGCTCGCGATCGGCGTCGGTCAGGCAGATGCCGGTGACGATCGAGATGCCCAGACCCATCGCGACGTACTGCTTGATCACTTCCCAGCCGCCGACTTCCAGCGCGACG
>JANXZP010000175.1 GCA_025355485.1 Pseudomonadota bacterium | reverse complement strand
CGGCATCAAGGAACTCTGGCAGGTCAAGCCCGGCATCGCGCAGCCCGGTACCATCGTGCACACGCTCGGCTGGCCGGTGGACAACAGAACGTACGGCGGCAGTTTCCTGTACCACCTCGACAAGGACCGCATCGCGCTCGGCTTCGTCGCCGGCCTCGATTACCACGATCCGGACTTCCAGCCGTACGAAGCGTTCCAGCAATGGAAGAACCATCCGTCGGTGAAACCCTTGCTCGAAGACGGCACGATCCTCAGCGCCGGTGCACGCGCGATCGTCACCGGTGGCTACCAATCGCTGCCGAAGGTCGAGATGCCCGGCGCGATGTTGATCGGCGACACCGCCGGCCTGCTCAATGTGCCGAAGATCAAGGGCGTGCACCAGGCGATCCGCTCCGGCATGCTCGCCGCCGAACACGCCGCGCAATCGCTCGCATCCAGCGGCTTCGATGCGAAGCTGCGCGCGTCCGCCGTGATGGCGGAGTTGAAGAAAGTCCGCAACATCAAGGCCGGTTTCAAGCGCGGCCTGTGGTTCGGCATGGCGAATGCCGGACTGGAAACCGTGCTCGGCGGGCATACGCCGTGGACGCTCAAGGGCAAACCCGACTGGGCCTCGCTCGATCGCGTCGGTGCGCACGAAGAACCGAAGACGGATTACGTCGTACGCACCCTGCCGCCACGCGACCGTCTCGCAGGCGTCTATTTCGCCGCGACCGAACACGACGAAGACCAACCGATCCACCTGCACGTGCTCGACACCAGCATCTGCATCGGAAGATGCGCGACCGAATACAACAATCCCTGCACGCGTTTCTGCCCAGCGGGCGTCTACGAAATGGTCGAGGACGAAAACGGCAAGCGCCTGCAGATCAACGCCGCCAACTGCGTCCACTGCAAGACCTGCGACATCAAGGACCCGTACCAGATCATCGACTGGGTGACGCCGGAGGGCGGGTCGGGGCCGAATTACCAGAATTTGTGAATTGGCGGCATGCCGAGCGACAAGCCCCAACACACGCGAAACCAGAATGCTGGCGACTCCACGCGTAGCCGCCTCAGCCCTACGGCAAATCAAACACCAAGTGACTGGATATCACTCGCGTAGCCCATAACTGTGAACCCGTTGGGCCTTATACCCCTGCCATCCCTGTACACTACGAAGAGCCATATAGACATGGCATTCGTGCGATCCCGGGGAATGCGGTTCGATCGCGCGAGCCCACGCGAGTCAATCAGGGGAATCCAACGATGCGTACTTTTGCGGCAATCGTCGCGTGCTCCGCGCTGCTCGGCGGCTGCGCCACAATCACTCGGGGCACGACAGAAGCTTGGTCCGTGCAGACCGAGCCTGTTGGTGCCGACATCAAGCTTTCCAGCGGCGAGCAATGCAAATCGCCATGCACCTTGCAGAAGAAGCGCAAAGATGCATTCCAGGTCACGATCGACCACGAGGGATACCAGCAGGTCGTCACCCAGGTTATCAGCGGAGTGAAAGGCCAAGGCGCTGCCGGATTGGCGGGAAATGTACTCATCGGCGGCATCATCGGCATCGGCGTGGACCTCGCCACCGGTGCTGCCAAGGATTTGACGCCCAATCCGCTGATCGTGAAGTTGGCTCCGGTCGGGTCCGGTCAGACCGCAACGATCGAAACACCGCCACCGCCGCCCCCGAGCGCAGAAGGAAATGGCAGGTCCGAAAGACTGAGCAGCTATGGCGAGCAGGCCAAGACGGAACTTGCGAAGTTGCATTGCGCAACCGACTTCAAGTTCGTCAGGCTCGCCGACGATGTGGAAACATATCGAGCGACCTGCGATGACGGCAGGGTTCAGTCCGTGCAGTGCGATTCGGTCGCGTGCAAGCCAGTGAAATGACTCTCGGCGCCGCCTACAGCCGTGGACTCGCAGTCCACGGTTGGCAGGTGATGCGATAGCTTGCGGCCTCGTTCGTAGAAACAGGATGGGCTGAACTGCCATCGATTTTGCACGAAGCTGTAGATTCACTACGGCAAATCAAACACCAGCGCCTCGCTGTCCGCCTCTGCTCGCAAACACAAATCGGATTGCTCGCTGATACCAGCACCATCGCCGACACTGAGCAGGGTGTCATCGCCGAGTCGCAACGCACCACGCACGACCTGCACCCAAGCCTTGCGTCCGGCGCCCAGCGCAAGACTCACCGTTTCTTCTGGCGCCAGCACCGTCGCGTAGACGCGTGCGTCCTGCCGGATTGCGAGCGATTCGTCGGCGCCGTCCGGCGACGCGACGAGTCTCAGCACGCCACTGCGCGTGGCAACCGGAAAATTCCGCTGCCCGTAGCGCGGCGTGGCATTGAGCCGGTTCGGCTGAACCCACGCCTGCAGGAAATGGACGGCTTCTGCCTTCGACGCATTGAACTCGCTGTGCTCGATGCCGCTGCCGGCGCTCATGGTTTGCACGTCGCCGGGACGGATCACCGAGCCGGTGCCGAGGCTGTCGCGATGCTGCAATGCGCCCTCGATCACGTAGGAGATGATCTCCATGTTCGCGTGGCCGTGCGGCGCGAAGCCGCCGCCGGGCGCGACGCGGTCCTCGTTGATCACGCGCAACGGGCCGAAGCCCATCCACTGCATATCGTGATAGCCGCCGAACGAAAACGTGTGGCGGCTGTCGAGCCAGCTGAAAGTGGCGTGGCCGCGGTCAGAGGCGCGTCGAAGCAGGATCATGGCGTGCGATTATTTCTTCGGCTTCGGCGTGTACGCTTCCATCGTGATATGCAGCGCCACTTCGTCGCTGACGTTCGGCACGAATGCGGTGAGACCGAAATCGCTGCGCTTGACCGTCGCCGTCGCATCGAAACCGACCGCCGGAACGCCGCCATGCATCATGTTCACGCCGATCTTGTTGATCGTCACGTCCAGCGTCACCGGCTTGGTCACGCCGCGGATGGTCAGGTCGCCGGTCACCGCGAGCTTGTCCTTGCCCGTGCTGGTCACGGCGGTGCTCTGGAAGGTCGCGAGCGGGAATTTCGCGAGATCGAAAAAACCCTCCGAGCGCATGTCCTTGTCCAGGTCGGCCACGCCGGTGCTGAGGCTGTCGATCGGGATATGCACCTGGATGCTGGACTTGGTCGGGTCCTTCGCATCGAACAGGAAATCGCCTTCGACGTTGCCGAACCGCCCGGTGATGTGCGAGTAGCCGAAGTGGGTGTAGGTGTACTGCACCTGGGTGTGCTTCGCGTCGATCGTGTACGGATCGGCTGCGAAGGCCGCGCTGGAGGCCAGCGCAAAGGCGGCGGCGAACGCGGTGTTGCGGAGGATGTTCGTGTGAGTGATGGTCATGGACTTGCTCCTTGATGATCAGAATTATCGGGTATGAAAGCGGTTCATTCGATGCGGCAGGCTTCGTCGAACGACAGGCGCGGCGAGCGCGGGAACAGCACCGTCGGATCGGGATCGCCGTAACCGAGCGCGACGAGGAAATTGGATTTGATCTTCGTTCCGGCGAAGAACGCCGCATCGACTTTCGCGTTGTCGAAGCCCGACATCGGCCCGCAGTCGAGGCCGATCGATCGTGCGGCGAGGATGAAGTAGCCGCCCTGCAAGGTCGCGTTGCGGAAGCCGGTGGTGTCGATCAAGGGCTGGTTGCCTTCGAACCACGCCTTCGCATCGGTGTGCGGGAACAGGTACGGCAGTTTTTCGTAGAACGCGAAATCGGTGGCGATAATCGCAGTGACCGGCGCCTTCATCGTCTTGGTGCGATTGCCATCGCTGAGCGCCGGCTCGAGCTTGCGCCTGGCTTCGTCGGATTTCACGAACACGATCCGCGCGGGCGAACAGTTGGCACTGGTCGGCCCCCATTTCATCAGGTCGTACAACGCGTGCAGTTGCGCCTCGCTGACCGGCTGGTCGCGCCAGGCGTTCTGGGTGCGCGCGGTGCGGAACAACTGGTCGAGCGCGGCGTCGGAGAGGATGGGCTGGGTCATGGGTTTCCAGTGTGGCGGCGTAGTTCTGAACGACAAGTGTAGGGGCGCGGTTTCGGGATAACATCCCCGCGTCCTGTAACGATCCTTCTCGCGGCTGGAACGACCTCCTCATGGCGCCTGTGCCGACGACCTGGGTACTGACCGATGGCCGCGCCGGCAACGAGCGCCAGGCGCTCGCGCTCGCGCATGCGCTGTCGGACGCGACGCCAAGCATCTGGCGACTGGAAACGCGCGCGCCATGGCGTTGGGTCGCGCCGCGACTGCTGCACGACAGCACGCGTGCGTTCGGCGAGGAATTCCGCGATGCATTGGGCGAACCGCCGACGCTCGCGATCGGCTGCGGACGCCAGGCCGCGCTCGCGACGCGATTGCTGCGCTCTGCCGGCGCGCGCTGTGTGCAGATCCTTGATCCGCGCATCGACCCACGTTACTGGGACGCGGTCGTCGTGCCGGAACACGACGCGCTGCGTGGCGCGAATGTCGTCACCGCGCTTGGCAGCCTGCACGCCGTCAACGCGGACTGGCTCGCGAACGCGCGCGCGCGGTTCCCGCAATTCAGCGTGCTCGCGTCGCCGCGCACGCTGCTGTTGCTCGGCGGCCCGATTTCGAACGTGCCGCTGGATGCGAACTGGTGGAAACGAACCGCGAATTTGTTGCGCGTTCGGTATGAGGATGTGGGCGGAAGCCTGTCGATCTGCGCTTCACCGCGCACACCCGCGTGGCTTGCTGACGCCGCGCGCAAGGATCTCGCGAACATTTCGGGTCTGCGCTGGTTCGATGCAAGCGACGGCGAAAACCCTTACGCCGGACTGCTTGCATGGGCCGAACGCATCGTCGTTTCGCCGGATTCGGTGAACATGATTTCCGAAGCGGTCGCGACTTCGGCATCCGTGCGCGTCGCATCGCCGGAAATCGCGCATGAGCGGCATGCGATGTTTCTGCGCGCGCTGATCGAACGCGGGCGAGTGCTGGCGCTGGACGCTGATGGCGTGGATGCAGATGCGCCGCCGCTGGTCGAGTTGCCGCGCGTTACAGCAGCCGTGCGCTCGCTGTTGCGCGTTTAGCCTGCTGGCGCAGCCGCAAAATCCAATCCATGCGTTCGACACACGTCGCGGATCGCCCCGCGGGCCGCATCAATGCCCGCATCCATCGCGACCATGCGCGGGCGGCGATCGAGGGTGCAGGCTAGCGATCGTTGCAGCAGCAACGCGTGCGCGCTGACGAGCGCGTCGCGCTGCGCATCCGGAAAAATCCCGCACTGCGCCAGAGTCGCGATCAGATCGGCGCTCGCGCGCGGAAGCAGCAGTTCGGGTTTCGCATGCACGTGCGCGTGCGTCAACACGAGGTATTGCAGCAGGAACTCCAGGTCGACCAGTCCGCCCTCACCCTGCTTGAGGTCGAAGAGATCGCCACGGCTGCGGTCGAGCTCCCCGCGCATCCGGGCCCGCATCGCGAGCACGTCGCTACGCAACGCATTAGGATCGCGTGGTTGTACGATCGCGTCGGTGCGGATCGCGTCGAAACGCGCGAGCGTCGCAGCCGACCCGACGATACCGCGCGCGCGCACCAGGGCGAGGCGCTCCCAAGTCCATGCGCGGTCGCGCTGGTAATCGGCGAATCCGTCGGCACTCGCAACCAGCAGTCCTTTCGCGCCATCGGGACGCAACCGCACATCGATCTCGTACAGGCTGCCTGCAGGCGTCGCGGTTCCGAGCAGGCTCACCAGTTTTTGCGCGAGCCGCGCGTTCCTGCGCGCACTGTCGGGATCGTTGCTGCCCGCATGAAGAAAGACAAGATCCAGGTCGGACATGAAGCCAAGTTCCTCGCCACCGATGCTGCCGTAGCCGATCACTGCGAACCCAGCGCCATCGTTGCTGCCGTCGCGACCGACAACGGCGCGGCGCGCCAGATCGAGCGCGGCGGCGAGCATCGTTTCGGCCAGCCACGCGAGTTGCCGCGATGCGTCGATCGCATCGACGCGCCGCTTCAGCAGCGCGAGCCCGATCCGGAAACTCGCGCCCTGCCGGAACTCCGCGAGCGCATGCAGGGCGGCTTCGATGTCATCGGGCGCGGCGGCATCGAGCATGCGCGTGCATTCGGACGCGAGGCTCGCGCGCGTCGGCGCCGCGCCGTCGGCGCGCGCATCGAGCAATTCGTCCAGCAACAGCGGATGCGCGGCGATGCGTTCGGCAAGCAGCGCGCTGCGCGTGCCGACGTCGACCAGCCGCGACAGCGCGCCCGGCTGTTCGTCGAGCAGCGCGAGATAACTGCCGCGCCGCGCGATCGCCTGCAGCAGTGCGAGCAGGCGCGGCAGCGCGAGGTCGGCAGCCCCGCCGTCGGCAGCAGCGCGCAGCAAGCGCGGCAACACGCGATCGAGACGACCGCGCGTGCGCACCGATAATGCGCGCACCGCCGGCGAGCGCGCAAAATCGCGTAGCGCTGCGTCCTGCGCATCGGCCTTCGCGAAGCCGGCCTCGACCAATGCGTTCGCATCGCCGCCATCGGGCAGTGCGTGCCAGTAATCGTCGAGCGAGGTCGGTACCGCGCCATGGCGATGCCGCGCGGCCAGCAGGCGGTCGAATTCCTGCGACACGAATGCGCGCTGCGTATCCAGATCAGCGCGTAATGCAGCGATATCGGCATAGCCGAGGCCGAACGCAATGCGCTGTTGCGTGAACGCATCGTCCGGCAACGCATGCACCTGCTGGTCGGCAAGCATCTGCACACGGTTTTCCAGTCGGCGCAGGAAGCGGTACGCCTGCGCAAGCGAATGCGCCGCTGTCGCGGTCAGATGGCCGGCGGCGGCGAGTGCAGCGATCGCGTGCAGCAGCGATCGCGTGCGTAGCGACGCTTCGCGTCCGCCGCGGATCAATTGCAGCGCCTGCACGAGGAATTCGATCTCGCGGATACCACCGGGGCCAAGCTTGAGGTGATCCGAGAGTTCGCGACGCTCGTCGGCTGCGATCGCCGCCTTCATCTCGCGCAGGCCGTCGAGCGCGGTGTAGTCCAGATAACGGCGGTAGACGAACGGCCGCAACGTCGTCAGCAGGCGTGCGCCGCCCGTGATGTCGCCTGCGACCGGCCGCGCCTTGATCCACGCGTAGCGTTCCCAGTCGCGGCCCTCGCTCTGGTAGTACTGCTCCATCGCGTCGAACGACAGCGCGAGCCGGCCGACACCGCCGAACGGCCGCAGGCGCATGTCCACCCGATAGCAGAAACCATCGGGCGTGATCTCATCGAGCAACTGGATCAGGCGCTGGCCGATCCGCGCGTAATACGCATCGGCATCCATCGCACGCGCGCCATCGCTGGTGCCACCCACCGCATACGTGAACACCAGATCGACGTCGGAGGAAAAATTCAGCTCGCCACCGCCGAGCTTGCCGAGACCGAACACGACCATCCGCTGCACGCTGCCTTCGGCATCGCGGATCACGCCGTGGTTCTGCGCGACCTGTGCCTCGATGGCGGCAAGCGCGGTTTCGATCACGGCATCGGCGAGCGCGCTAGCGCCCGCGAGCGTGACATCGACCGTGTCGAGCTCCGCAACGTCGCGCCAGACCAGTCGCAGCGATGCCAGCTTGCGCCAGCGCCGCAATTGCGCGGGCCACGCCGCAGGAGTTGCGGGGTCGAGGATCGGGGCGGATGGCATCGGGCCATCGAGCGCGGCGAACGCTTCCGGCAGATCGCGCAATACGCCGAATACGAAATCGCTGGCGATCAACAGGCGTTCGAGCCTATCGCGCGCGGTCGTTGCATCCGCGAGCCGCGGCGCGAGCGCTTCCATGCGCTGGGCAAGCAGCCGGGACAGCGATGCAGGCAACGCGTCGTTCATTCGCGCATTCTTTCATGCCTGACTGAGCGGGCACGGTTCGCCGCTGCAATAAAACAAACCCGCAGCGACCGGAGTCGCTGCGGGTCTGGATCCTCTCCCCGCATCTTTCATCGGCGGGCTTCCCCAGCCCGTCCGAATCGTGCGCGGAGCATATGCCACGAATGTCACGCAACGCGCGCTGCATCGCAGCAACGCCGCGCTCAGCCGATCAGCGCGGTCGCCAGGCCGAGGAACAGGCCCATGCTGAGCACATCGGTGACCGTGCTCAGGAAGATTCCGGCCGCCGTCGCCGGATCGGCGCCGAAGCGGCGCAGCACCAGCGGAATCGCCGCGCCCGCCATGCCTGCGAGCGCGCAGCTCACGGTCATCGCGATCACGATAGAGCCGGCCAGGCTCAGCGCGGGTTCGTGCCGAACGGACGCGATCCAGTACATCACCCCGCCCGCGAGCACGCCCGACACGAAGCCGTTCAACACACCGAGCCAGCCTTCCTTGAGTACCATCGGCCACACGCCGTCCTTGTGCAGTTCGCCCAGCGTCACCCCGAAACACGACCGCGAGCGACTGGTTGCCGAGGTTGCCGCACTGCCCCGACATGACCGGCAGGAAGATCGCGAGCACGACGATCTTGTTGATCGAGGACTGGAACACGCTGACCACCGACGCGGAAATCGCAACGGTCAGCAGGTTCACCAGCAGCCATGGATGCCGGTACAGGAAACTGCGCTGCCACGACGTCGCCAGGCGCTCCTCCTTCTCGACGCCGACGATTGCGCCGGCCTGCGCGGAAATCGCGAACGCCTGCTGTTCGAACAGCGACGCGCCCTTGACCAGTCCGAGCAGGTGGCCATCGGGTTCGCACACCGGATAGATCGGATAGTGGCGGGTCACCACTTCGTGCATCGCATCGACCAGCGACATCGTCGGCTTCAGGAAGAACGGATCGCGCACCATCACCTCGGCGAGGGTCTGGTTGCGCGCACCGAACACGAGTTCGCGGAACGCGACGACGCCATGCAGGAAGCCTTCCGCATCGGCGACGAACACGTAGATCACCATGCGCTGCTCGATGACCTCGCGCAGCGATTCGATCGCCTCGGCGATGGTCATCCCCGGCGGGAAGATCGCCGGCGCAGACTCCATGAGCCTGCCGACCGTGCCTTCGGCATAGTCGTAGCCGAGCAGCAGGTCGTGGCCGACGTCGGCGCGTTCGATCGCTACGCGGCGGGCAGGATCGAAACGCTCGAGGACCTTGTGCGCCTGCTCCGGCGACAACTGCTGTAGTGCGTCGGCGATCGTGCTGTCGCTGGCATCGCGCAATTGCGCGGCGACGCTTCGGCTGTCGAGTTCGCGCAGCTCGTGTTCGGTGTGCCGCATCGCAGGCTCCGTTGTTGTGCCGAACAATACCTTGAAGCGCATGCACGCACGAGTGGCTTCAGTACCGCCGTCTATTTCGACTGCGGAACGGTGATCTTGCGCACCCGCAGGATCGCAGCCGCCGCGGTTTCGCCGGATTCGCAGCCGCCTTCCATGAAGCCCTGCGTGTCCAATGCGCAATGCTCGCCAGCGAAGAACAGGCGTTCCACGGTCTCGCCCATCGCGCCGCGCAGCGTCGTCCAGTCGCCCGGGCCGAAGCACGCGTAGCTGCCCTGCGCCCAGCGCCGCGTCGGCCAGTGCATGCGCACCTCGCGAGCACCCTGTCGTGCGGCGACGATGCCGGGGAAGACCGCATCGAGTTCAGCGGTGGCCTTGTCGGCCTGCATCTTCGTTGTGCCGTGTCCGATTTCGACGCCGTGTTGCCCGCCGGTGAAGTTCGCGAGGATGCCGCCCATGCCGGCCTGCCGGCGCGTCGCTTCCCACGTCGTCTGGAACGGCAGGTCGGAATACGTGCTGCCGTTCGCTTGTTGTTCGCGCCAGATGCGTCGCTCGAAACCGATCATGAGCTTCGCATTCGTGCCGTAGCGCAGTTCGCGGATCGCGCGCAGCTTGGCCGCTGACAGCGGCACGTCGAGCCGCACTTCGCGCAAGGTGGTGAATGGAATCGCGAGCACCACCATCGACGCGCGCAACTCGCGCGAGGCCGCCCTGCCGTACGGACAACACGTAGGTTCCATTCGCTTCGCGGCGCAGCGCTTCCAGCACGGTGTCGGTCTCGATCGCATCGCCCAGCTTCGCGGCCAGCCCCTGCGGAATGCGGTCGTTGCCGCCGCGTACGTGGCAGCGCTCGTCGCTGTCGCCGAACACGCGGAAACGGTCGGGCTTGGTCCCGATGAAGGTGATCATGTTCAACGCCGACTGCCGGTCGCATGCGAGCCCCATCTCGGTCGTGTAGGCGACATCGAGCAGGCTGCGCAACCAGCCGGTCACGTCGTTGCGATCGAACCATTGCACCAGCGACAACGCATCCAGCGCCTGCGCGTTCTGCGGCGTCGTGTAGGTAATGTCGCCTTCGCCGAGTGTCGCGAGGTCGCGTTCGATGGCTGCGGCAACCGGCACGAACGCGCGGATCAGTTCGGCCTCGGAATAGCGCCGTCCTCCAGCGATCCAGACGTCTGCATCCGCCAATGCATCGTTGCCTTTCAAATCGTCGAGCGCGATTCCCAATTCATTCGCGAGCGCACGCAAGCGTACGTGGCCGCTGTCGATCAGCTCGCCGCCGAGTTCGACCACCTGCGCGTCCGGGAAGAATCCGCGCAGGCTCATCATGCGTCCGCCGACACGATGGCTCGCCTCGATCACGCGCACGCGCACGCCGGCCTGGCGCAATCGCCATGCAGCAGCCAGCCCGGCGATGCCGGCGCCGACCACGATCACCTCGTCCTTGTCGCGATGATCGAGCAACTTCGGCAATCCGCCCGCGCAGCCTGTGAGCGCGAGCGTCGCTGCCATTGCGCACGCATCGCGCAGGAAGCGGCGGCGCGCGGCGTCCACGCGCATCTCCTGCACGCGTGCTATCACTTCGTCCAGCGGCGCCGCCGCATGCCGCGACCAGCGCGCGATCCGCGCCGCGCGTTGCAAGGCATCGAACAAGAGCGTGCGCGCCATCGTATGTTCCCGCTGTCCCCATGCGGTTCAACGTCAAGCATGCGCCGCAGCGGCCTTCGCGGACACCCGAACCGCATCCATGAAGTGCGCTGGCTGCTCATCGCGCGTGCTTGACACATATCAATGCGGACGAACCGCGCGCTTGGGTATCATGTGCGCCTTTCCCACGCTGTGATGGCCATGCGCGCGTTTGTGTTGTCACTTCTATGGTGCTGCTGCGTCGCGACGGCCTGGTGCAAGGGGCCGGATGTCGGCAAGCCAGCGCCAGCGATTGCGGCGATAGCGCTCGACGGCAGCACGTTCGTTTCGGCCGCGACATCCGGCAAGGTCGTCGTCGTGCATTTCTGGGCGACGTGGTGCGCGCCGTGCCGCGTCGAGCTGCCCGCGCTCGACGCGTTCTATCGCGCGCACAAGTCCGAAGGGCTGGTGATACTCGCGATCAGCCTGGATACGCACGACGACCTGGGCAAGGTCGCCGCGGTGATGCGCGACTTGAGCTTCCCTGCGGCGTTGCTGGAAAACACGAAGGCGAAAGGCTATGGCCGCATCTGGCGCGTACCGCTGACCTTCGTGATCGACCGGCACGGCGTGTTGCGTCGCGACGGGTTCGCAACGACGGCAGCGATCGACGCCGCCGTGCTTGATCGCGAGGTGCTGCCGCTGTTGCACGAACAGTGAAGCTAGGCTCTGCGCTCTCGCCCACGATGCTGACTAAAAGGCGTAGCGCAGGCCGATCGACGTCGTCCAGCGCGGCGCAAGCTGGAATCCGTTGACGCGCTGATACACAGGCACCTGCATGAATCCGTAGGCGTGCAGCCTGTCGTTGATTCGCGCGGTGATGCCGGGGCTCAGATCGATCAGACTGCCGCCGCTGTTCTCGACATCGGCCTGCGCGCCAGAGTCGCGCCGCACCACGCGTGCATTGATCTGCAGCTGCGGCGTGAACCCAGGGTTCACCATGTAGCGAAGCCCCGCGTTGGCATTCAGCGACGCGCCGGTGCGGTAGTCGTCGCGCGAATTCAACGCGATCTGCAGCATGCCTTGCGCGAACCAGTCGAAGTCCTGGTTGATCGCGCCGAACTTGTACGCGCCCAGCAACAGGTCGGTCGTTCCGCTGCCGGGTTGCAGGCCACGATCGAGCGCCTCGCCGGCCTGCGGGCCACTTGCGAATACATCGTCGTGGCGGCCGGTGGGAAGTTTCAATCCGAACTGGATGCCGACATCGTGCTGCGGCGTGAAGCCCTGGTAGCGCGCGATCACGCGCGCATCGCCGATGCCGCGCGAGAACGACGACGACACCGCGGTATCGCCCGCGGCGATGGTCTGGTGGCTGCGATCGATCCACGGCAGTTGCAGGTTGACGCCCCAAGCCGCATCCGGGCTGTAGTCCACGCCGAGCGTGGTGTAGCGGTTGAGCGTGCCCTGTTCGATCTCGCGATCCTGTGGTGGCGAAAAATCGGCGCGGCGCACGCTGCCGGTGCCGCTGCGCAACTGCGATTGGTCGAGGAAGTCGTAGCGCAGATCAAGCCGGAAACCCGACGCGACAGCGTAGCCTTGGCTGTCCCAGTCGGAACTGAGCGTGCAACCGCAACTCGAACACGCGAGCGCGGAAACCGGCAACAGCGCGAGCGCGCCGGCGAAACAGGCAAAACGGATATGCATGGACTCCTCGGTACTCGGATCGGGCGCTGCGTCTGCTCCGATGCCGTCAGCCTAAAGACAAACTGCCGTAGCTACAGCACAGCATGTGCAAAGTATATCCATCAGCTACGCACGCATCGGGCACACGTGTACCGCAACGAACAACGCCTGCCGAAGCAGGCGCTGTCGAGATGCGATCGAACCGCCAGCGTCAGTGGTGCGGCGGGCCGTGATCGTGGTCGTGCCCACGCCAGTGATCGTGATCGCCATCGCGGTCGTGGTCTCGCCATCCATCTTGATCGTGCCCACGCCAGTGATCGTGATCCCGATCGTGCCCGTAGCCGCCGCCGTAGTAGCTGATGCCGTAGTACGAGCTCGGCCCGTAGTAGCCGTAATCGACCGGGTAGTAATCGTCGTAGTAATAACTGGGGGAGTAGTAGCTCGGATACGGATCGTACGTGTAGTACGCCGGCGCGTAGTCATAGTAGGAAACCCTTCGCGGTGCGTAGTAGTAAGGTCGCGGCCGGTAATAGCTCGAATGGTAGCCGCCGCCGTAGTACCCCGAATTAAAGCCGATCGAGATGCTGTAGCGATCATGGCCGTGGTTGTGAAAACCGTCGTGGCGCAGCGCGTGGTCAAGCCAGCCGCCAGCGTTCGCGGCCTGCGCCATTCCCATTCCCGCCACGCAACACACAGCCAGCGCGGCCAGCTTGATGATGGACATGGAATACCCCCTGTGGTGTGACGTTGGATTGCGAATCCATGCTGTGCGCCCCAGACTGAACCGATGATGATTCGATCATGAACGGGATCGGAGCGCGGGACTCGCGTCCACGGTGCGATGCGAGGTCTATGCTGCGGCGATGGTTACGCCACGACTGAGCTTGGTGATCCCGGCCTGGAACGAGGCCGCGCTGTTGCCGCGTCTCCTCGACAGCGTGGCCGCGGCGCGGCGGCGCTGGAGTGATGCCGGGCATGCGGACGATGCGATCGAGGTGATCGTCGCTGACAACGGCTCAACCGATGCCACCGCGCAGATCGCAGAAGCGCGCGGTTGCAACGTCGTACTGATCGAGAAACGGGTGATCGCGGCGACCCGCAATGGCGGCGCAGCGGCAGCATCGGGCGAGATCCTGTGTTTCATCGATGCCGACAGCGTGCTGCATCCGGACAGTTTTCTCGCTGTAACGACAGCGATGAACAACCCGCGCACCGTCGGCGGCGCGACCGGCGTGACCATGGAGCGCTGGTCGCTCGGTATCGCCCTCTCATACGCGATGGTGTTGCCGCTGGTCTGGCTGACCAATTTCGACACTGGGCTGGTGTTCTGGCGACGCGC
>JANXZP010000260.1 GCA_025355485.1 Pseudomonadota bacterium | reverse complement strand
GATGGATATCGCCGAACGCCGCGTGCCGCAGGACGGGCGCATCAAGCTCGTGCTGTCCAAGACACGCGCGATGGATTTTCGCGTCAGCACCTGCCCGACCCTGTTCGGCGAGAAAGTCGTGCTGCGCCTGCTCGACAGCGCGGCAGCCAGGCTCGGCATCGACAAACTCGGTTACGAAGACGACCAGAAGCAATTGTTCCTCGATGCAATGCACAAGCCCTACGGAATGGTGCTGGTGACTGGTCCGACCGGTTCGGGCAAGACCGTGTCGCTGTACACCGCTCTGAACATCCTCAACACCGACGAGCGCAACATCTCCACCGTCGAGGACCCCGTAGAAATCCGCCTGTCAGGCATCAACCAGGTCCAGATGAACGTCAAGAAGGGCATGACCTTCGCGGTCGCGTTGCGCGCCTTCCTGCGCCAGGATCCTGATGTGATCATGGTCGGCGAGATCCGCGACCTGGAAACCGCCGAGATCGCGATCAAGGCCGCGCAAACCGGGCACATGGTGCTCTCAACCCTGCATACCAACGATGGGCCGCAAACCATCGCGCGCCTGATGAACATGGGCATCGCGCCATACAACATCACCTCGTCGGTGACCTTGGTCATCGCTCAGCGTCTGGCGCGGCGCCTGCATGATTGCAAACGCGAAGTGCAGCTGCCCGAGCATGCGCTGCTGGCCGAAGGCTTCACCGAGGCGGAAATCCAGCGCGGCGTCAAGATCTACGAAGCGGTGGGTTGCGCGGATTGCAATGAGGGTTATAAAGGCCGCACCGGCATCTACCAGGTCATGCCGATGGGCGCAGAAATCCAGAAAATCATACTCAAGGGCGGCAGCGCGATCGACATCGAAGCCGCTGCCGAGCGTGAGGGCATACGCGATCTGCGTCAGTCTGCCTTGCTGAAAGCCAAGAACGGCGTGACCAGCCTCGCCGAAATCAACCGCGTGACAAAGGAATAAATCATGGCCGCAACCAAAGCCGCAGTTCGCTCGCAAACGGCTGCCGCATCGGTACGCAACCCGAATCCGCTGGAAGTCTTTGTCTGGCAAGGCACCGACAAGCGCGGCATCAAGATGAAAGGCGAACAGCTGGCGAAGAACGCCAACCTGCTGCGCGCCGACCTGCGACGCCAGGGCATCAATCCAACTATCGTCAAGCCCAAGCCCAAACCGCTTTTCGGCAAGAGCGGCAGCCGTATCACGGCGCGCGAAATCTCGGTGTTCAGCCGGCAGCTCGCAACCATGATGCAATCCGGCATCCCGGTGGTGCAGGGGTTTGAAATCGTCGCCGGCGGGCAGAAAAACCTGCGCATGAAGGCGATGCTAGAGGCCATTCGCGCCGACATCGAGGGCGGCTCATCTCTGTACGAAGCGCTCGGCAAGCATCCGGTGCAGTTCGACGAGCTCTATCGCAATCTGGTGCGCGCCGGCGAAGGCGCCGGTGTGCTCGACACCGTGCTCGATACAGTGGCGACCTACAAGGAACGCATTGAATCGCTGAAAGGCAAGATCAAGAAGGCGCTGTATTACCCGGCGGCCATCATCGCGGTGGCTATCCTGGTCAGCGCCATCCTGCTGATTTTCGTGGTTCCGCAATTCGATGCGGTGTTCAAGAATTTCGGTGCCCAACTGCCGGCCTTTACCCAGATGCTGGTATCGATGTCCAACTGGCTGGTCAGCTATTGGTGGTTGATATTGCTGATTGTCGGCGGCACCATCGCCACGATCGTTGTTGCCTTGGAGCGATCGCAACGATTCGCTCACTTCATGGATCGGCTGATGTTGAAGCTGCCGATCATCGGACATATCCTGCATCAGTCCGCGATCTCGCGCTTTGCGCGCACCCTGGCGCTGACTTTCAAGGCTGGCGTGCCGCTGGTGGAAGCGCTGGATACTGTCGCCGGGGCAACTGGCAGCGTGGTCTATTCCGATGCGGTCAAGCGCATACGCGACGATGTCTCGGTCGGCTACACGCTCAATATGTCGATGAAACAGGTCAACCTGTTCCCGCACATGGTG
>JANXZP010000082.1 GCA_025355485.1 Pseudomonadota bacterium | reverse complement strand
TCCAGGCGCTGGCGCAGGAATGTTTGCGCCGGATCGCGCAGGAAGCTGCGCAATTCGTCCAGCGACACGGCATCGACAGGCGACGTTGCCGGCAATGCCGACGCCAGCCACGGACCGATCGGCGCGCGTGCACCAAAGCTGGCCGTCGCGCCAGGATGCCAGGCGCTGCCGTAGCTGAAACGGCGTGGTTCCGGTGCTGTTTCTTCGCGCATCGCGGCGCCGAATGCCTGCGGCGCGAACGGCTGCAGCGGGTGGTGCACGACCAGTTGTTCACGTGGGTCCGGTTGCGCGCGATCCTGCGGCTGCGCGTGATAGCGCGCGACGACATCCAGCAATTCGCTGACCAGCACCGAGGGTTCGCGCGTCGAGTTGTCGCGCGGATCGGCACCGATGTAACTGAGATAGAACGCATCACCCGCAGCGGCGAGCAATTGAAGGAAAAGGAAACGGTCGTCGTCGCGCAAGGAACGATCGCCGCGCCGACGCTCATCCGTACCCAGAGCAGAGGCGAGCCGGTTGAGTGCGCCGGCCGGATCGCGCCGCGGCACTTCACCATCGTTCATTCCGAGCAGGCAAACCACCCGAAACGGAATCAGCCGCATCGGCACCATGCGGCAGAACGTGATGCCGCCTGACAGGAATGGCGCGAGCGTGTCGGCCTGCGATAACTCGGACTGGAACCAGACGCGCACGACATCCAGCGGAATCGGCCAATCGAAACCCGCGTCATCGGCTTGCACGCGAAATTTTTCCAGCGCTTCGCGAAGGCGTTCGAGCGCGCGTTGATCGCTGCGTTCGCGCGGTCGCTCCGGCGCGATGTCATCGAGCAGGCGCAACAATCGCTGTTGCCAGATGTGCGGCGGTTGTGGCTCGACGAACGCCTGTTCGCAACGCGCAAGGATGCGCAGCAACCGGATCAGCGCGTCGAGTGCGGCGAGAGCACCGCCTTCGAGTTCGGTCCATGGCGCAACGCCAGCGATCATCGCCTCGTCATCGGCCGCGTAGCCGAGCAGCAGCCGATCCAGTGCGAAGGCCCAGGTGAACGCAGCGTCCGCAGGCGCGCCAAGGCGCGCACGATGCGCCGCGTCCAGCCCCCAGCGCGCGCCGGCGTCGCCGAGCCAGTGTCGCAGCGTATCGAGCGCATCGGGCGCGACGTCGAAACGTTCGGCGATCGCCGGCACCGCGAGCAGATCGAGCACTTCGTTCACGCCGAAACGCGACTGCGGCAACGCGAGCAGGCGCAGGAACACATCGGCCAGCGGTTCCGTGGCGAGCGGGCTGCCGTCGGCGACCGCATACGGCAGATACAACGAGGCGCCGTCCGCGCCGCGCGTCGCATCGCGCGCGCCGCCGAACACCGATTCGATATATGGCAGGTACGGATCGATGTCGGGCGCGAGCACGGCGATGTCGCGCGGCTCGAGCGTGGGATCAGTTTCGAGCAAGGCACGCAGCTGGTCGTGCAGCACCTGCACTTCGCGCAGGCGCGTATGGCAGGCGTGGATCTGTACGCTGGCATCGCCGCGATCGACCTGCGTGCGCCATGCTGGTTGCGGCGGTGAGCGTCGGTGCAACAGGTCACGTTGCAGGCGTTGCAACAGCGAGTCTTTTTCTGGTTCGTCGTGCGGATCGGATTCGGGGTCGGCATACGCCGCGATCTCGCCGGATGGATGCACGACGTTGTAGCTTGCGAGTATCGCGACCAGATCGCGTCCGGCGCGGCCCCAGGCTTCGAGTAAAGGGTTCTCCTCGATTTCAAAAGCCGCGTCTGTAGCGAATGCGTTGTCGTCGCCATCGCGCAGGCGTTCGGACAGGCCGCGCAGATCGCCCCAGTAGTTGCGGCATGGCGTGGGCAGGTAGAAATGCAGCGTGCCGACGCGCGCCTGGGTGGAGATCACGCGCAGCACGTCGGGCGAGACATTGATGCACGCGAACGCGAACAGCCGCGATGGCAAACCGGTCGGCACTGCGGAATCGCTGCTTGCGTGGCGCGCAAGGTACTCGGCGATGCGGCGCGCGCGATGCGGCTTGCCGCCCGCCACGCGCCGCCACAGTTCGGCCTGGGGATCATCCGGCATCGAGCCGCCTTCCCAGCGCAGCAACCAGTCGCTCCGCCAGGCTTGGTATTTTTCGAACACGCCGGCCAGCTCGCCCGCAAGCGACCACGGTTTCAACGGATCGTCACCGCGCAGATAGTTCGCCAGTTCGGCCAGCGCCGGATGCCGCAAAGCGGACGCATCGCACAGTTGCGCATACAGGCGCCAATGCAGGCTCGCCGCGTCGAAACTGCCTGCGTCTTCCGCGCCCGGCAGGTTGGCGCGCAGCGCATCGCGCACGAATTCGCCCGGCGTGAGAAAGTGCAGGTTCGCTGCGATGCCGTGCGCTTCGGCGAGTGCGTTTTGCAGCCAGCGCCGCATCGACACCTGCGGGATCAGGATGGTGTCCGGCTCGAGCAGGCCTGCCCCCGGCACAGGCGTACGCAATTCCGCAGCCAGCAATCCGGCCAGCACATCGAGCGAATTGCCGTGGTACAGCCGGAAGTCGGAAGGAGCGTCCATCGCGGCATCATGCCTGCGAGTGGTCGCATACGGCGAGACTCGGAAAAATCCCCGGTAATTCAGCGCGCGATTCCTCTCGACCCCTTTCGGCAACATGCGAAGGCAGATCTTGGCGACGCGCCTCAGTGGACTACGGTCTTGCTTCCTTCGCCTCGATGAAGACCAGGAACCACGATGACGATCTCGAACCAATACCTTTTGATAGCCTTGATTGTCTTCATGACCATCTCTGCCGCGCTCTTCGTGCTGCGGTTCCGGGTTGAATGGAAGAGATTGCAGATTATCGAGCCTCAGAATGCAGTGCGGAAGCAAAGTGCGGAGGCTTCGGACAAGCGTCTTGAGCAACACCAAGCGGACATGACCGCCACGAAGGCTCAGACGGAAGTCTTCGCAGCGCGAGCCGAGCAGCTGCAATTACGCTATATAGAACTCGCGCAGCGGAATAGAAGATCTTTGCACGCGGAAAGAAGACACAATCGCGCGAATGGAAGCATTGTTGGACAGGATCGAAAAGTGAAACGGCCTTTGATCCATGCGCAATGAACTTACCTACTCTACCCGGCAGAACGCTGCCTTGAGATAACGACTCTCCGGCACCTGCGCCATGAACGGATGGTCGGCGCCGGCACCCGATACCTTGAGCACCTGCAACGAACGCCCCGCGTAGAACGCCGCACGGCGCAGCATGTCGAGGAACTGTTCCTCGCTGACCAGGCCGGTGCACGAGCAGCTCAGGAAGAATCCGCCCGGCTTCACCACGCTCAGCGCGAGCTTGTTCATGTCGAGGTATTTCTTCAGCGCCGGGATGATCTGCTCGCGGTCGCGGGTCATCTTCGCGGGGTCGAGGATCACCGCGTCGAAGCGCTCGCCGGCATTGCCGGCATCGCGCAGCCACGGGAACAGGTCGGCCTGTACGAACTTCACTTTCGCGTCGTTGAGCTGCGCATTCTTCTTCGCGATCGCGAGGATTTCCTCGTCGAGGTCCAGGCCGATGACTTCGTCGGCGCCGCCGCGTGCTTTCGCGTAGATCCCGAAGCCGCCGGAGTTGCAGCACAGGTCGAGCACGCGCGCGCCGGCGACGTGGCGGGCGAACCATTCGCGATTATCGCGTTGATCCGCAAAAAATCCGGTCTTGTGGCCGCTGCCCGGACTCGCGCGGAATTTCACGCCATGTTCGGTGATGATCGCGGGCGGCGGTGCGTCGGGCGCGCGGAAGTCGAAGCTCTCC
>JANXZP010000051.1 GCA_025355485.1 Pseudomonadota bacterium | reverse complement strand
GCACAATGCTCCGCTCAGGCGCGACCCCCCGCAGCCATTCAGGCAACGCATGTCGAAAGACGACGCTATCGAACTCGAGGGCACCATCCTTGAGACCCTGCCGAACACCATGTTCCGCGTGAAGCTCGAAAACGGGCATGTCATCATCGCTCACATTTCCGGCCGCATGCGCAAGAACTACATCCGCATCCTGACTGGAGACAAGGTCAAGATCGAGATGACGCCGTACGACCTGAGCAAGGGACGCATCACGTATCGCATGAAATGACCTCAGGTCATTCGCGATAGAAAAACGGCGACCACACCAGGTCGCCGTTTTTGTTTAAGTCTCTCTCCCTGCGGGAGAGGAATGTTCTGGCTACAACGCGCGATGCACCGCCTCGCCGAACAACGCCGTGTGGTGGCTGCAATCGTTCAGGCGCACGACTTCCAGATGATCGACGTCCGCGCCTTCCAGCAAGTTCAGCGTGGTCGGCGCCTGGCGGAAACCCCAGAGCTTCGACAACGGAATGCCGAGTACGCGGCACAGCAACACGCGATTGACCGCATCGTGCGCGACCACCAGCAGCGTGTCGCCATCGCCGAGAGCCGCGCAGGCGCGCTGTAGCGCCGGCCACGAACGATCCAGCACATGATCGAGCGACTCGCCGCCGGGGCCCGGCATCAACACCGATTCGGGCGCACTGCGCCACGCGGCGAAACGCTCGCCATCCAAATCCGCGATCTCGCCAGCCAATTTGCCTTCCCAGTCGCCGTGCGCGATTTCGCTGAAGCCTGCGTCGATGATCAGCATGGCCGCGCGCTGCGCACCGAGCGCGAGTTCGGCGGTACGCCGTGCACGCGACAGCGGCGAAGCGACCGCACGCGTGATCGCAACATCGGCCAGCCGTGCGCCGAGCTTGCGCGCCTGTTCCTCGCCGATCGGCGACAACGGAATGTCGGTCTGGCCCTGGTAACGGCCCTCCGCATTCCACGGCGTTTCGCCGTGGCGCACCAGCAGCACGCGCATCAGAGCATCTCGATACTGAGGATGCCCGGCTTGGCGCGCAATGCGTCGAGCTCGGCGTTCTGCACGCGACGATCGACCGTGATCGCGGCCAGCGCGTGGCCTTCGCCGGTCGCGCCGAGCGAGAAGTTCACGATGTTCACGCCCGCCGCGCCAAGTTCGCTGCCGACCAGGCCGACGATGCCCGGACGATCCTCGTTGCGCAGCAGCAGGATGTGCGCACCCGGATCGAAGTCGAGCTCAACGCCGTTCAAGCGCACGACGCGCGGGCCGCGATGCAGGGTCGCCTCGATTTCAGAGCTGCCGCCTTCGCCGCTCACGCGCACGCGCAGAAGACGGTCGAAACCGTCGCTGTCGCCGCCGACGGTTTCGCTGACGCGCAATCCGCGTGCAGCGGCCTCGTGCAACGCATTGACCGGGGTGACGCGGCCCGACGCGCTGCCGAGCAATGCCGTCAGCAGCAGTCGCGTGAGCGGACGCGTATCGAGGCCTTCGGTACGGCCGGCGTAGGTGATCTGCAGTTCGGACGGCGCGTGTTGCAGGCTCGATGCGAGCTTGCCCAGTGCGGTCATCAGCGGCATCCACGGGCCGACTTCGCGCGCAGCCTCGGCCGACAACGGCGGCAGGTTCACGCAGCCGGCGACCGCGCCGGTCTTGAGGAAATCGATGATCTGCCGTGCGAGGATCGTGCTGACCGCCTGCTGCGCCTCGCCGGTCGATGCGCCGAGGTGCGGAGTCAGGATCAGCTTCGGATGCGCGCGCAGCGGCGAATCGGCCGGCAGTGGTTCGACCGCGAAGGTGTCGAGTGCGGCGCCGGCGAGGTGGCCTTCGTTCAATAGTTCCAGCAACGCGACTTCATCGAGCAGGCCACCGCGCGCTGCGTTGATGACGTAGGCGCCCTTCTTCATCGAACGCAATCGCGCCGCGCTGAGCAGGTTCGCGGTCTCGGCAGTGCGCGGCATGTGCAGGGTGACGATGTCGGCCCACGCGAGCAGGTCGTCGAGCGACTTGAGCAGGATGTTGGAACGCGCGGCGACCGCAGCCGGCAGGAACGGATCGAATGCGGCGACTTCCATGCCGATGCCCTGCGCCTTGCGCGCGACGGTGCCGCCGATGCGACCAAGTCCGATCACGCCGAGCCGCTTGCCCTCGAGTTCAAAACCGGTGAGGCCGGCCTTCGGCCACTGCCCGGCCTTCATGCCCGCGTCGGCTTTGGGAATATGGCGCGCGAGCGCGAACAGCAGCGAGATCGCGTGCTCGGCGGCAGCGAGCGTGTTGCCGTCCGGCGCGTTCATGACCGCGATGCCGCGCTCGGTGGCCGCGTCCACGTCGATGGTGTCCACGCCCGCGCCGGCGCGGCCGATCACCTTGAGCTTGCCCGCACCCGCGATCGCCTGCGCAGTGACATTGGTCGACGAGCGCACCAGGATCACATCCACGTCGTCCAGCGCCGTCGCAAGCGCCGCCGGATCCTTGATCGGATCGCTCACCCGCACCTCGTAGCCCGCCTCGCGCAACATCGCCAGGCCGTCCTCGTGGATCCCATCGCAAGCCAAAACCCGCATGCCCTACCCCTTCAAGGAAAGGCGCATAGCGTAGCGGTTTCGGAACCGAGTGACCTATCTAATTTTCACGGCACGGTGGCAACAAGTAGCCCGGATGCAGCGCAGCGGAATCCGGGGCCAACACACGCAACCCCGGATTGCGGCGCTTTGCGCCTTCATCCGGGCTAC
>JANXZP010000254.1 GCA_025355485.1 Pseudomonadota bacterium | reverse complement strand
ACGCGCATCGCATCCGGCGTCGCAATCACAACGTCGTAGTTGAGGTCGCCGCCGAGCATCTTCTCGGCGAGATCGTCCATGCCGACCACATCGGCGCCAGCGGCGAGCGCCTCATCGGCCTTCGCACCCGGAGGGCAGAACACCGCAACGCGCACCGATTTGCCGGTGCCAGCGGGCAGCACGGTCGAACCGCGCACCTGCTGGTCGGACTTCTTGGCATCCACGCCCAGGCGCACAGCGACGTCGACGGACTCGACGAACTTGCGCTTGGAATTGTCCTTGACGAGCTTCAGCGCTTCGTCGATCGCGTAGGCCTTGCCGGCCACGACCGCGGCGCTCATCGCCTTGTACTTCTTGCTGATTCTGGTCATGTCAGAGCTCCGTCACCAGGCCCATGCTGCGGGCGCTACCTGCAATCGTGCGCACCGCTGCATCGAGCGAAGCGGCGGTCAGATCGGGTTCTTTCGCCTTGGCAATGTCCTCGAGCTGCTTGCGGCTGACCTTGCCGACTTTCTCGGTGTTCGGACGTTTACTGCCCGACGTGATGCCCGCGGCTTTCTTCAACAGGATCGACGCCGGCGGCGTCTTGGTGATGAAGGTGAAGGTGCGATCCGAATACGCGGTGATGATGCAGGGAATCGGAATGCCCGGCTCCATCTTCTGCGTGGCCGCATTGAAGGCCTTGCAGAATTCCATGATGTTCAGGCCGCGCTGGCCGAGTGCGGGGCCGACCGGTGGCGATGGATTCGCCTGGCCCGCCTTGACCTGCAACTTGATGTAACCGACGACTTTCTTTGCCATGTTGATTGCTCCTGGAGTTCAATCGTCTGCACGTCTTGCGACTGCGAGACTCCTCCTTTCGTCTTTGATTCGGGAAATGGGAAATGGGAGAAAAGCCGGAGCTTCGTTTCCCGTTTCCCGGCCTTTTTACGCTTTCTCTACTTGCCCAAACTCCAATTCCACCGGAGTCGAGCGGCCAAAAATCGAAACAGCCACGCGCACGCGGCTCTTGTCGTAATTGACTTCCTCGACGGTGCCGTTGAAGTCGTTGAACGGGCCGTCGGTGACGCGCACCAACTGGCCCGGCTCGAACAGTACCTTCGGGCGCGGTTTTTCGGTACCGTCCTGCACGCGACGCAGGATCGTGTCGGCTTCCTCGTCCTTGATCGGCAACGGACGCTCGGCGGTGCCGCCGATGAAGCCCATCACCTTCGAGGTTTCCTTGATCAGGTGCCAGCTCTCGTTGTCGATGCGCGGGATGCCGCTGTCATCGGTCGTCGCGATCTGCACCAGCACGTAGCCCGGGAAGAACTTGCGTTCGGACTTGCGCTTCTGTCCGGCGCGCATCTCCACGACTTCCTCGGTCGGCACCATCACGTCGCCGAAACGATCGCTCATTCCTGCGCGCACGATCCGCTCGCGCAGCGCCTGGGCGACCTGCTTCTCGAAGCCCGAGTAGGCGTGAACCACGTACCAGCGCTTGGACATGTTGCGTCTTGCTCCTTTAGCCCAGCAGTTTGCTGACCACGTTACCGAGCACGAAATCGATCAATGCCAGGATCAGGCTCATGATGACGATCACCACGATGATCACGCCGGTCGTGCGGATCGACGCCTCGCGGGTCGGCCACACCACCTTGCGCAATTCGAAACGCGCCTCGCCGAAAAACTCCAGCGCGACCCGGCCCGTCGCGGTCGTGGCGAACACCGCCAGCCCCGCGACCAGTCCGGTAGCCACCAGCAACGCGCGCAACGGCGCAGGCCACGGTGCGAACCAGTAACCGACCAGGCCAGCCGCAAGCAGCAACACGGCCAGCGCGTACTTCGCGATGTCTGCACCGGATGTCGCCATCGATGCCTGTTTTGCGTTTGCGTTCATTCGTTTTCCGTGCCGTCGCTGCCTTCGCAACGCCGGCCATGCTTGGCACGCCAGGAGGGACTTGAACCCCCAACCTGCGGTTTTGGAGACCGCTGCTCTGCCAATTGAGCTACTGGCGTATTAAAAGCAGCGGGACTCGGGATCCGGGGTCCGGGGCTCGGGAAAAGCGTATCGCCGCTCTATCGATTCTCGGTTCCCGATTCTCGGTTCCCGTTATTTCAGAATCTTCGCCACGACGCCGGCGCCGACGGTGCGGCCACCTTCGCGAATCGCGAAGCGCAGACCCTCTTCCATCGCGATCGGATTGATCAGGCTCACCACCATCTTCACGTTGTCGCCCGGCATCACCATCTC
>JANXZP010000002.1 GCA_025355485.1 Pseudomonadota bacterium | reverse complement strand
CCGACGCCGACCGCCGCGCCAACGCGCAGGCGCTCGGATCCGTCCTTCGCGGCATGCGGATTGTCGCGCGCCTTCTGGATGTCCTTCACCGTGATCAGTCCGCGCAGCTCGAAGCCGTCGTTGACGACCAGTACTTTCTCGATGCGGTGCTTGTGCAATAGCGCGAGCACTTCCTCGTCGGTCGCATTCTCGCCGACCGTCACCAGGCGATCCTTCTTGGTCATGATGTGGCGGACCGGATCATCGAGCTTCTTCTCGAAGCGCATGTCGCGGCTGGTGACGATGCCGACGAGTTGCCCGCCATCGACCACCGGCACGCCGGAAATGTTGCGCGCGCGGGTGAGCTTGAGTACTTCGCCAATGGTCGTTTCCGGCCCAACGGTAAACGGTTCGCGGATCACGCCGGCTTCGAAGTGCTTTACCTGCGCGACGTGGGATGCCTGCGCGGCGACCGACATGTTTTTGTGCAGGATGCCGATCCCGCCGAGCTGCGCCATCGTGATCGCAAGCCGCGCCTCGGTGACGGTGTCCATCGCCGCGGACACGATTGGCGTATTGAGGTGGATGCCACGGGTGAGCCGCGTGCGCAAGCCGACGTCTTTCGGCAAGACCGCCGAATGCGCGGGCACCAGGGAGACGTCGTCGAAGGTGAGTGCTTCGGCCAGGATCCGCAGCATGGGCTGCTCCGTAGGGGAAGCGCGCCATTATACCCGGTCGGGCGAGTTCGATGCCTGGAGTTGTCAGCCTTGCTGTGAATCGGCCAACTCGGCCGCTTCCAGCGTGTTCTGCATCAAGGTCGCTACCGTCATCGGACCGACCCCGCCCGGCACCGGCGTGATCCAGCTCGCGCGCTTCGCGGCTTCTGCGTAGCCGACGTCGCCGACCAGGCGACCGTCCTCGAGCCGGTTGATGCCGACGTCGATCACCACTGCGCCCAGCTTGATCCATTCGCCCGGAATCAGCCCGGGCTTGCCCACCGCGACGACCAGGATATCGGCCTCGCCGACGTGCCTTTGCAGCACATCGAGCGGCGTGAACTTGTGGCAGCAGGTGACCGTGCAACCGGCGATCAGCAGTTCCAGTGCCATCGGTCGGCCGACATGGTTGGACACACCGACGATGGTCGCACTCGCACCGCGCACGGGGCGGTCGGTCCAGGCCAGCAAGGTGGTGATACCGCGCGGTGTGCACGGACGCAGGCCGAACTGGCGCAGCGCCAGATGGCCGACGTTTTCCGGATGGAAACCATCCACGTCCTTGCGCGGGTCGATGCGATGGATCAGCCGGCTCGCGTCGGGGATACCCGGCAGCGGCAATTGCACCAGGATGCCGTGCACCATCGGGTCGTCATTGAGGCGGTCGATCAAGGCCAGCAACTCCGCCTCGGTGGTCGCCGCGGGCAGGTCGAAGTCCAGCGTGTGGATGCCGACCTTCGCGCAGGCGCGGCGCTTGTTGCGCACATACGATTGCGATGCGGGGTCGGCGCCGACCAGCACCACCGCCAGCCCCGGCCGCGACTTGCCTGCAACGATCCGCGCGGCAACGCGAGTGGCCAAGCCGTCGAGCAGGTCCTCGGCGATGCGCTTGCCGTCGAGGACGCGTGCGACTGTGGTGGATGGAACCGAAACGGGATGGGCCATGCGGGAAGTTCGCGGCTGCGCTAGAGTCCGCGCATTATCGCCGATCCAGCACTGGCCATGACCGCCGTTGACCGCACCCAGCTCGAAGCCGCCGCATTCCGTCGCCTGCTCAAGCACCTCAACAAAGAGCGGCCAGACGTGCAGAACATCGACCTGATGATCCTCGCCGGCTTCTGCCGCAATTGCCTGTCCGACTGGTACCGCGAAGCCGCCGAGGCGGCCGGTCAGCCGATCAGCAAGGACGCCGCGCGCGAGGCGATCTACGGGATGCCGTTCGCGCAATGGAAGGCGCACTATCAGCAGGAGGCGACCAGCGAGCAACTGGCCGCGTTCGATGCAGCCCAGCGCAAGCATTCAACCCGATGACAGCAGCGAAGGAGCCGACATGATCCACCAAGGCAAGTGCCCGAAGTGCGGCAATACCGTGTTGCACGTGCACGTCGAAAGCGTGAACGGCATGGTCGCGAACGAAAGCAAGGCGAAATGCCTGAGCTACAGCTGCATCCATTGCTTCGCGGTGCTGGGCGTGCAGATCGACCCACGCGGCAAGCGCCGGCCGAAGGCTGCTAACGAAGCGGGTGCGGCTGCGGCGAAGAAGTAGCAGTCGCTGTGCTAAAGGCCGTGGGGAAAGCGTTTCGACGGCTGGTTGAAATCATCATGTCGTTCGTCATCGGCGTTCAGGCGCCGGTGCAGAACGCTGCGTAATCGATATAGCCCGGAAACGCTTTGCCCATCGCGCACACCGCGCATTCGGCATCCGGGCGCAGGCGCGTTTCGCGGAAGCGCATCGCGAGCGCATCGAAATGCAGCAGGCGCCCAATCAACGGCTCGCCGATGCCGAGGACCAGCTTGATCGCTTCGGTCGCCTGTAGCAGCCCAATCGTTCCCGGCAACACGCCGAGCACGCCGGCCTCGGCGCAATTGGGCGCAGCTTCCGGCGGCGGCGGCTCGGGGAACAGGCAGCGATAGCACGGCGCGATGCCGCGCTGGCGCCCCGCATCGAACACGCTGACCTGCCCTTCGAAGCGATGCACCGCCCCGTACACCAGCGGCTTGGCGAGTTTCACGCAGGCGTCGTTGAGCAGGTAGCGTGCGGCGAAGTTGTCGGCGCCATCGACCACCACATCGGCCTGCGCGAGGATGCGTTCGACATTGCCGGACGTCACCCGTGCGGCAATGGCTTCGATTTTCGTTCGTGGATTGAGTGCGGACAACGTGCTGCGCGCGGATTCGACTTTCGGCCTGCCGATGCGATCTTCGGTGTGCAGGATCTGCCTTTGCAGGTTGCTGCGATCGACCACGTCGTCGTCCGCCAGTACGAGCGTGCCGATGCCGGCCGCAGCGAGATAGAACGCAGCCGGCGAACCGAGCCCACCCGCACCGATCAGCACGACGCGCGCGGCTTCGAGCTTGCGCTGCCCTGCTTCGGCGACTTCGGGAAGTTTCAGATGCCGCGAGTAACGCTCATAGAAATCCGTATCGTCGGTTGGCTCCACGACCGGCAAGCCTTCGGCGATCCAGCGCGTGGTGCCGCCAGCTACCGAAGCGACATATGTGTAGCCTTGCGCGCGCAGCGACTGCGCGGCGCGCACCGAGCGTGCGCCGCTCTGGCAGATCAGCAGGATTTCAATGCCGCGATCAGGCAGCATCGCTGTGGGATTCGATTCGAGATCCGCTTTCGCGACGCCGAGCGCGCCTTCGGCCTGGCCGGTCGCGCGCTCGAATGTTTCGCGCACATCCACCAGCACCGCGCCGGAGCGTTGGCGTTCGTGCGCAGCTGAAGGAGAAATTTCCGGGATGTCCTGTTCGCTCATGGGGCGATTATCCGCCGTGCGCATCAATAGCGCAGCACCTCGACCACGGCATCCACCGACAAATGCTGCGGGCCTTCCGTCAACACGATCAGACAATCGCTGTCGGCAGCGCCGCGCAGGCGATGCGATGCGGTCGCCGGATGCGGCGCGACGCGCAAGGTGCCGTCGCTGCCGAAATCGAGCTTTCCGCGTTGGAATTCGCGGCGGTCGTGGGTCTTGGCGATCGGCAGCGACAGCCGCGCGGCGAATTTCGGCAGCAGCGACGCATCGCCCTGCAAGCCGCGCAACAGTTGCCTTCCGAGGGTAAGAAAGGTCGCGAGCACCGACACCGGATTGCCGGGCAACGCCAGCACCTGCGCTTGTCCGATTGCGCCGAACAGCAGCGGCATTCCCGGGCGCATCAGGACTTTCCAGCAATGGATGCGGCCGAGTTCGGCAATCAGGGTCGGCAGGAAATCCTTTTCGCCGGCCGACACCCCACCGCAGGTGATCAACACGTCGAACGCATTACCCGCATCGCGTAGCAATGCGCGCATGCGATCGGGATCGTCGGGCAGGATCGGCCACGCGAACGGTTCAAGTCCTTCTGCGACCAGCAGGCTCATCAGCAGCGAGCGGTTGCTGTCGTAAATGGTTCCCGGATCAAGCGCCTGGCCGGGCGGACGCAATTCGTCGCCGGTGGTGAATACGGCGACGGTGGGTCGCCGCGCAACCGGCAATTCGGCCAGGCCCACAGCCGCAGCGAGCGAAGCCTGCACCGGCGTGAGCCGCGTACCGGAACGCAGCAACAGATCGCCGACTTCTACGTCCTCGCCCGCACGTCGCACATGTGTCTCGCGCGCGACCGTCGTCGCCAGCACGATGCGCTCGCCATCGATGCGGATGATTTCCTTCATCACGACTGCATCGGTGCCGTCGGGCAATAACGCGCCGGTTGTGATGCGCACGCATTCGCCGGGGCCGACGCTGAACCCCTTCGGTGCGCCGGCGAATTGTTCGCCGATCAGCCGCAGCGACGAGTTCGGCACGGAGGCATCGAACGCGCGCAACGCATAGCCGTCCATCGCACTGTTGTCGAACGACGGCAAGGCGATCGGAGCGACCACGTCGCCCGAGAGAACCCGGCCTGCTGCGCGCGCTACCGGCACGCGCTCGATCGGCAGTCGATGCGCAGCAGCCACGCCGCGCACGATGGCTTCTGCTTCGGCGAACGCGATGCGCGCCGGGTAGCCTTGATTTTCGCCAGTCTGGTTCACGTCAGCCCGATTCACATCGAGGGGATCACGTCAGGAAATCGTCGGACGCGTTGAGGTTGCCGAAATCCGCATCGTCGAATCGCACGATGGCAAGCGCCAGCGTGGCGACCACGCGATGCGCGGCGCGCTCGCCGTGCACGAGCGCCTGCGCGACCGCGATGCGCGTGCGTTCCACCGGCCACAGCGCGACCAATGGTTGCAGGCCGTTCGCATCGTGCGCAACGGCGCCGCCCTCGCCCATTGCCTGCAGGCGTTGCACGATCTCGCCCGGAATCGCGCGCAGATCGACCGGCATGGTCAACAGCAGCGGCGTCGTGCAGACGGCGAGCAAGGCATCGAGCCCGGCCAAAGGACCCGGGAAATGCGCGATACGATCCGGAACCGCGCGCAGTCCGAGCGCGGTGTAACGATCCGGATCGCGATTGGCGCTGACCAGCCGCGCGGCGTAGCCATCGCCCAATGCGCGCAAGCTGCGCTCGATCAGGGTTTCGCCACGATAGACAGCCCATGCCTTGTCGTCGCCGCCGAGCCGTGTTGCGCGACCGCCGGCGAAGATGCCGAGGGTGATGTCGTTGCGTGCGTGCATGGTGGACGACCCGTGTTATCGCTTCTCGCTGCGCTTGGCGATGCGGATGATCCGCTGTTTCACCTTTTTCTGCTTTTCGGTAAGGGTGTTCTTCTTGCCTTCGTATGGATTCGCGCCTTCGCGGAATTCAAACTTCACCGGCGTGCCGACGAGCTTGAATCGCTTGCGGAAGAAATTCTCCAGATAGCGTTTGTAGCTTTCCGACAGTGATTTCAGGCGCGTTCCGTGGACGATGAAGGTCGGCGGATTTTCGCCGCCTGGGTGGGCGTAGCGCATCTTCGATACGTGGCCGCGAATGGCCGGCGGCGGGAAGCTCTCGGTCGCGATTTCGATGGCCTTCGTGACTTCGGCGGTGCTGAAACTGCGCGTGGCCGACGCATGCGCGCGGTGTATCGCCTTGAACAACTCGCGCAAGCCCGAGCCGTGCTTCGCCGAGATCTGCAGCTTCTCGGCCCATTGCACGAACGACAGCTTGCGATCGAGCATCGCTTCGCACTGCTCGCGCTGGTAGGTCGTCAGTCCGTCCCACTTGTTCACCACGATCACGAACGCGCGCCCGGAATCGAGGATATGGCCGAGCACGGTCGCGTCCTGTTCGGTCACGCCTTCCTGAGCGTCGAGCATCAATGCGACAACCTGCGCGGAATGGATGGATTGCAGCGTCTTGATCACGCTGAATTTCTCGATCGCTTCCTGGACCTTGCCACGCTGGCGGATGCCGGCGGTGTCGATCAATTGGTACTTGCGGCCATCGCGCTCCATGTCGACCGCGATCGAATCGCGCGTGGTGCCCGGCACGTCGGACGCGATCACGCGATCCTCGCCGAGCAGGCGATTCACTAGGGTGGATTTGCCGACGTTCGGGCGACCGACGATCGCCAGGCGCAGGCGGTCAGGATCGTCGAGGATGCCTTCGCTGCCCGTATCGACCGGCAAGCGCGCCGCGACTTCGTCAAGCAGATCGGAGATGCCGCGCTGGTGCGCCGACGACACGGCCAGCGGTTCGCCGATACCGAAACGCATGAACTCGACCAGGCACGCGTCTTCGTCAAGTCCATCGGTCTTGTTGACCACGAGCAGGATGGGTTTTGCGGTCTTGCGCAGCCACGCGAGTATGGATTCGTCGAGCGCCGATGGACCTTCGCGGCCATCGACGATGAACAACACGACGTCGGCTTCTTCCACGCCAGCTCGCGCCTGTTGCGCGGTGAGCCCGGCCAAGCCTTCTTCTTCGCCGGACAAGCCGCCGGTATCGACCAGCGCGAAAGGCTTGTCTTCAAGCAGTCGGCAGACGCCGTAGTGGCGATCGCGGGTGACGCCGGGCTCGTCGTGTACGAGCGCATCGCGGCTGCGCGTCAGCGCATTGAAGAGTGTGGACTTGCCGACATTCGGTCGGCCGACCAGGGCGACCAGTGGCAGCATGACGATGACCTGATGGAAGGATGGCGGAGTCGCAGAATACTCCGGCGGATATCGCGCCGGACCGTGCTGGACGAGGCGATCCGTCCCGCTGCACCGGCTTGCATCATCCGATGAAGGACGATGCAAGCCAGTATTCGATCATTTGATGCGGTACGCGGCCAGCTTGCCGCGGGTCGTCACCGCAACCAGGATGCCGTCGGGCGATACCTGCGGGGTCGCGCGGATTTCATCCTTGCGCCCGCCGAGCCGTTCGCGCGCGACGAAGGCGCCAGTGTCGGCCTTCATCCAGTGCAGGAAGCCCTTGAGATCGCCGACCACCACGTAGCCATTCTGCACCGCGGGCGAACTCAGCCAGCGATAGCCCAGCGCTTCCTGTTTCCAGAGCGCCGAACCCGAGGCCCGATCGAGCGCCCATACGGTGCCGACCGCGTCGCTGGCATACAAGGTATCGCCGCCGCGCGCCAGGCCGCCATAGCTGACCAAAGGATGGTTCCACAACGGACTGCCAGTGTTGGGATTGAACGCACCGATCTGGCCCTTGTAGCTCGCGGCGAAAATGCCGTCGGGACTGACGACCACATCGCCGTCAATATCGGACAGGCGGTCGAGTTCGCTGCGGCCTTCGGATTGCGCGACCGTCTGTTCCCACACCTTGATGCCATCCTGCGCACGCAACGCGATCAGCATGCCGTCCTCGAAACCGAGATACACCAGGCCGTTGCCACCAAGCACCGGTGACGGATTGCCGCGCAGGCTCAGGTTCGGCAGCGCGTGCTCGAAGGCCCAACGACGCTTGCCATCGGCCAGGTCGAGCCCAAGCACATGGCCATCGCCGCTGCGAACGATCACGACATTGCCCGCGACCAGCGGATTGGAAAGGATTTCGGAACTCGTCTTCACGCGCCAGCGCTCGGCACCGGTATCGGCCGCCAGCGCAACGACATCGCCGTTGGTCGAACCCACCACCACCGTCGCGGAACCGACGCCGGGCCCACCGGTCAGGCGCAGCTTGGTGTCGGTTTTCCAGATCTCGCGACCGCTGTTCAGGTCAAGCGCATAGACATACGCATCGTGGCTCTCGGCGACGTACACGCGGCCGTCGGCGATCGCCGGATGCTCGCGCAGTCCAAGCAAGCGCTCGCCCTTGCCGACCGAGCGCGACCAGATCTGCTGCACACCGATGCTGGGCGTGATCGCGACGAGTTCGGCCGGTTGATGGACGTTGTCGCTGCTGGCCGTGTGCATCCAGCCCTTGATGGTGCTGCAGCCGGAAACTGTAGCGACCAGGGCGACGATCAGGAGAATGCGGGACTTGGTCATGCTTTCTTGGCCTCGGGTTTGGGAGCGATGCCGCCGATATCGGCGAGCTTCATTTCGAGTACATCGCGATTCGGCGCGCCCGCCGGCAAGTGCGTGAGCGCGTCGGTGTAATCCTTGCGTGCGGCGTCGATGCGGCCCAGAGCCCGTTCGGCATCGCCGCGGATCTCGCCGACGACGCTGGCGTACTCGGAATCCTGCACCGACTGCACGCGCACGAGCGAATCGGCCGGACGTCCGAGCGCGAGCAGAACGCGCGCCGCACGCAGTCGCAGCAGGACGCCGAGTCCAGGCTCGGCGCTGGCTGGGGCTGAGTCCAGCGTCGCCAGCGCGCCCTTGGCATCGCCGCGATCCATCTGGTGCGCGGCGATGCGCAACGCGGCGAGCGTGGCATAGGTCGTCTTGCCGTAATCGGTGCGCAGCGTGTTGGCCAGCGTGCCGATCCGTTTTTCATCGCCGT
Organism: Pseudomonadota bacterium; assembly: GCA_025355485.1. GTDB lineage: Bacteria > Pseudomonadota > Gammaproteobacteria > Xanthomonadales > Xanthomonadaceae > SZAS-103. The sequence goes on along the minus strand of JANXZP010000002.1, from coordinate 8,278 downwards.
GGTCGCGCATGCTGTCGGTGAGCGCGGCGTAGGCCGCGGAGGCATTCTGGCCATGCAGTTCCTGCTTGCGCTGCCACCATTGCCAGCCTGCAATCAAGGCCAAGCCGACGGCGATGCCGCCGATCACCGAGCTGCCGTTGTTGCGTAGCCAGATGCGAACCTGTTCGCCCTGTTCGTATTCTTCCTGATCGTCGATGGCCATACTGTCGTCGTGAACCGCGCCGTAGCGCGCTCGTTAGGGTGGAAAGAGGTGTCGTGCGCAGTCGTCAATCGCCCGCAGGTGCGGGTTTGCCGTCGGAGGATAGCGTAAAGCGCGCCATGTTCGCGTGCTGGAACGGGCCGATATCGAGCGGCTGGCCGTTACGCAAGACCAACACCGACGCGGCATTGCCGATCTTGACGCGTGCGATCGCACCCGTTGGATAGTCGCGCACATTGCCCGACTCGACCATGCCGCGCTCAATCACGCGGCCATCGGCGGCGATCAACTCGATCCAGCTATTGCCGCTGAATCGCAGTTGCAAACCAGGGGTCACAGCCGTCGGCAACGCCGAAGCTGTGGATGGAACTGTTCCCTGCGCAACGGCAGCGGCGGCATCAGGCTGGCTGGCCGCACGATCTCCTGTGAAGGGCGCCATCGACGCCGCGACGGGCGGTTGGTTGCGTTCTGCGGCGACCGCAGTCGATTTTTTCGCGGCCTGGCCGGACGCAGGCGCGTCAAGCGTCGTCAGCGATGCGACCGATTGCGGAAGCTGATGATGGGTCGCGACCCAGAACACCGGCAGCACGATAATCGCGGTCAACGCCACATACATGCCGCGACCCACCATGCGCTGCAGACTGCGTTCGAAGCGTGTATCGCGAACCATGCTGACCAGTGGCGGCGGCGCGGTCACGAGACTGGCGAACTTCGCATCGACTGCTGCCGCAGGGATGCCGAGCAAACGCGCGTAGTTCCCCAGCCTGCCGCGTGCGTAGACCTCGGCGCCGAGTACCGCGTGGTCGTCGTTCTCCATCGCCACGACGATCGCAGTCGGCAGCTTGAGCCTGGCGCCGACGTCTTCGATCATCAGGTTGCGGGCGAGCCGCGCCGCGCGCAGACGTTGGCCGAGGCTGGTCGCTGAAGCGATAGAGGATTCGGTATGCATGGACGTTCAGCGTTTGCCTGAAGTGTATTGGGGGAATTCGGTGGCGATGCGATTGCGATAGCCGCGTGCCGCGGCTGCGTCGCCGAGCTTGTCCTCGATCTGCGCGGCAAGGTCGAGCATCTCTGGCGCGGGCTTGTCTGTGGCAAGCAGCCGCTCCACGAACGCGCGTGCATGCAGATCGTCGCCGCGCTGGTGCAGGGTCGTTGCCAATTCCTGCAATGCGCCCGCATTGGCCGCATCCAGCGCGAGAACCTGACGATCGTAGCCTTCGGCCAGTTCAGGCTTGCCGGCCTTGATCGCGCAAGTGGCGGCGTTGCCGAGCGCGACAACCGGTGTCTTGTAGAACGGATCGGCAAGCGCCTTGCGGAACCAGACATCGGATTCGAGCGGATGGCCGGAACGGCACAGCCATCCGCCATAGTTGTTGAGAATGTCGCCTTTGTCCGGCGCAAGCTTGGCTGATTTGGCATAACTCGCCTCGGCCTGCGCCGGGCGATTGATCCGTTCGTACAACACGCCGAGCATCGTGTAGGCATCGGCGGACGACGGCTCGAGCTTCACTGCGTTTTGCAGGCGGCCGAGCGCGATCTCGTACTGACCGGCTTCAATGTACTGCTCGGCGAGTGCGATATCGGTCTGCGATGCGCGATGCGGTGCATTGCCATCATCGCGCAGGTTGGTTTCCTGGCGCACGTCACGGCTGCGCCCGCCGCCGACGGTTTGATGGCAGCCAGCAAGCGCGCACAGCGCAATAACAGTCGCACCGATCAAGAGCCGTGCTTCACGCAGCCGCATCGACGATCCCCTTTTGCCCAAGAGCGCTCAATTCGAGTTTGCGGCGGAACGCTTCCTGACGGCGGGTGCGATCAAGTACCTGGCCTTTCAGTTGCCCGCAGGCCGCGTCGATATCGTCGCCGCGCGTGCGGCGAACCATCGTGAGAACCTGGTTGTCGAGAAGCAGCGTCTGGAAATTGCGGATGTCGATTTCGTCCGAACGCTCATAACCCGTACCCGGGAACGGATTGAACGGGATCAGGTTGACCTTGGCTGCGTTGGCGCGTTGCAGCTTCGCGTCCATTGCGCGCATCAGCTTGACCAGCGCGCGCGCGTGTTCGGGCTTGTCGTTGACGCCCTTCATCATCGTGTACTCGAAGGTGATCGAGGTGCGGGGCTTGCGTTGCGCATAACGCACGCAGGCATCGAGCAGTTCGGCGATCGGGTATTTCTTGTTGAGCGGCACGAGTTGCGTGCGGAGTTCATCGTTCGGCGCGTGAAGCGAGACGGCGAGCGATACATCGGATTCGACCGCAAGCCGGTCGATCATCGGCACCAGACCGGCAGTGGACAAGGTCACGCGCTTGTTCGCCAATCCGAAACCGAGGTCGTCGCGCATGATGCCCATCGCGCGCACCACGTTGTCGAAGTTTAGCAGCGGCTCGCCCATGCCCATCATCACCACATTGGTGAGCTTGCGCTGCTTGTGCGGCACGTTGCCGAGGTGCTTCGCCGCGACCCATACCTGACCGATGATTTCGGCCGTCGAAAGATTGCGGTTGAAGCCCTGGGTGCCGGTCGAGCAGAACGTGCACGCCAGCCCGCAACCGACCTGCGATGAAACGCACAAGGTGCCGCGCCCCTTGTCCGGGATGAACACCGCCTCGATCGCGTTGCCGCCATCCATGCCGAGCAGCCACTTGTGGGTGCCGTCCGCCGACGGTTTCTCGAACACTACCTTCGGCGGTTCGATCACGCATGCAGCCAACAGTTTCGCGCGCAGCGGCTTGCCGAGATCGGTCATCTCGGCGAAATTGGTGACATGCCGATGGTAGATCCACTTCATCACCTGTTCGGCGCGATAGCGCGCCTCGCCGATGCCGGCGAAGAACGCGACCATCCCGGCGCGGTCGAGCTCGAACAGATTAACCGGAGCCGGATTGACTCGAGCGGGGTTGACGATGGCGGATTCGTCGGTCACGTCGGCGGTATCAGCGCGGGCAAAGCTCGGTGATGCTGAAGAAATACGCGGACTCAATCGCTGCGTTTTCCAGCGAATCCGAACCGTGCACGGCGTTGGCGTCGATTGACGATGCGAAGTCGGCGCGGATCGTGCCCGGTGCGGCGTCCTTCGGACTGGTCGCGCCCATCAGTTCGCGGTTCTTCAGCATCGCGCCTTCGCCTTCGAGAACCTGGATCATCACCGGGCCGGAAATCATGAACTCGACCAGCGGCTTGAAGAACGGGCGCTCGCGATGCACCGCGTAGAAACCCTCGGCTTCTGCGCGGGAAAGATGCTTCATCTTCGCCGCAACGACCTTCAGGCCGTTCTTTTCGAAACGCGAATAGATTTCACCGATCACGTTCTTGGCGACGGCATCGGGTTTGATGATGGACAGCGTGCGCTCCAGCGCCATGCAATGCTCCAGGAATTTGGGGGGATGGAATGAGGGACGCGAACCAGCGTTGGCAACGGGGATCGGGCTGCGTTCCAGCTTCGCAGAATACCATGATTGCCCATTGCGACGGGGGGTTGCGAGACATTTCGCTGGTAGAACTCAAGCGATTCATGGTGCGCCAACAGTCGACTGGCGCAATCTTGCAGCGACGGTTGACCGCGACGCAGCGCTCGCTTACTCTTAAACAAGCGTTTCAATCGAATGATTTTCCATCACCCCCGGCCCGCAAAGCGCGAAATCGATGTCCGCCACCGTCCATTTTTCGACCAAGGAACGCATCCTCAGCGCCGCCGAGGATCTGTTCGCTCAATTCGGTTTTGCCGGCACGTCGCTGCGACAGGTGACCACCCACGCCGAAGTGAATATCGCGGCGGTGAACTACCACTTCGGGTCGAAGGAAAACTTGGTCAACGAGGTGTTCCGGCGCCGGCTCGACGAGCTCAGCGAAAAACGCCTGGCCGCCCTGCGCGAGGCCTTGCGAGTGCATCCGGGAGAACTCGATCCGATCCTTGCGGCCTTCATCGAGCCCGCGCTTTCATTGACCCTGGACCGCCACGGCGGCTCCGCGTTCGTGCGCGTGCTCGCGCGTGCCTACGCCGAGAAGAACGAGCGCCTGCGCAAGTTCCTTTCCGACAACTATGGGCATGTGCTGCGCGAATTCTCCAAGGCCATCGCCGCCTGCCTGCCTAGCATCGGCAAGGAAGAACTCTATTGGCGGCTGGATTTCACCGCTGGCGCCCTGACCTACGCGATGGCCGATTTCGGCCTGATCCGACGCCCAGCCGCCACTACCGAGAAGGCCCATAGCCAGCGCGCGGCATCGGCATTGATCCGTTTCGCCTCGGCTGGCCTGCGCGCCGAGTGAATGCTGCGGCATTCCATCGAGCGCAGCCGTCGCCCATTGATTCTCCTCAATAGCAAACGAGTAACCGCCATGACGAAGAAACTGCTGGTACGCCGCGCCGCCGTTCTTGGCGCCGGTGTGATGGGCGCACAGATCGCAGCGCACCTGGCCAATGCCGGCGTGGATGTGCTGCTGTTCGATCTGCCCTCGAAGGAAGGCGACCGGAATAGCATCGTCCTCAAGGCGATCGCCAACCTGGCGAAACTCTCGCCTGCCCCGCTGGCGGCGAAGGATCGTGCCGCCGCGATCGTGCCGGCCAACTACGACCAGCATCTGGGGTTGCTGCAGGGTTGCGACCTCATCGTCGAAGCCATCGCCGAACGACTGGACTGGAAAAAGGATCTGTACGCGAAGATCGCGCCGCACGTGGCGCCGACCGCGATCCTCGCGTCCAACACTTCGGGTCTTTCGATCAATGCACTAGCCGACGTGCTGGACGAATCCCTGCACGAGCGTTTTTGCGGCCTGCACTTCTTCAATCCACCGCGCTACATGCATCTTGCTGAGTTGATACCTTGCAGGAAGACATCACCAGACGCCCTTGATTTACTTGAAACTTTCCTGACATCGACGTTGGGGAAAGGTGTGGTCCGCGCGAAGGACACGCCGAACTTTATCGGCAACCGGATCGGCGTGTTCTCGATCCTTTCGACCATCCATCACACCGCCGCATTCGGGCTTGGCTTCGACACCGCCGATGCGCTGACCGGCCCGGCGATCGGTAGGCCAAAGTCGGCGACCTACCGCACCGCCGATGTGGTCGGACTCGACACGATGGCGCACGTCATCCAGACCATGGCCGACACCCTGCCCGACGATCCATGGCACAAATACTTCGCGGTGCCTGACCTCCTGAAGGCGCTCATCGCCCAAGGCGCGCTTGGCCAGAAGACCGGCGCCGGCATCTACCGCAAGCTCGGCAAGGACATCCAGGTCATCGACATCGCGACGAAGGACTATCGCGTCAGCGGCGGCGACATCGCGCCGGAAGTCGCCGAGATGCTGAAGATCAAGAACCCGGTCGAGAAATTCGCCGCGTTGCGCACGTCCAACCATCCGCAAGCGCAGTTCCTGTGGGCGATTTTCCGCGACCTGTTTCATTACAGCGCATTCCATCTGGCATCGATCGCAGACACCGCGCGCGATGTGGACTTCGCGATTCGCTGGGGCTACGGCTGGAAACTCGGTCCGTTCGAAACCTGGCAGGCCGCGGGCTGGAAGCAGGTCGCCGGCTGGATCGCTGACGACATCGTCGCCGGCAAGACGATGTCGAACGCGCCGCTGCCGAACTGGGTGTACGACGGACGCGAAGGTGTGCACGGCGCTGAGGGAAGCTTCAGCCCCGCCCACAACAAGAAACTGCCGCGTTCGACCCTGCCCGTCTACAAACGCCAGCGTTTCCCCGATCCGCTGCTCGGCGAAAAATTCGCGCCTGGCGAAACCGTGTTCGAGACCGATGCCGTGCGCATGTGGCACGACGGCGACGGCATTGCGGTGATCGGCTTCAAGACCAAGATGCACACGGTCAACGACGGCGTGCTCGAAGGCTTGCAGAAAGCCGTTGCGACCGCCGAGCAGGATTTCGACGGACTCGTGCTCTGGCAGGACAGCGAGCCGTTCTCGGCAGGTGCTGACTTGAAAGGCGCGATGGGGCTTTTACAAGCGGGCAAGATCGCCGATTTCGACACCATGATCGCGACCTTCCAGGCCACCAGCATGCGCCTGAAGTATTCGCAGGTGCCGGTGGTCGCGGCGGTACGCGGCATGGCGCTGGGCGGCGGCTGCGAGTTCCAGATGCATTCGGCGCGCACGGTTGCGGCGCTGGAAAGTTACATCGGCCTGGTCGAGGCTGGTGTCGGCCTGCTGCCCGGCGGCGGCGGCCTCAAGGAAATCGCCACGCGCGTTGGATTGAGCGTTGGCCAGGGCGGCGATGTGTTCGCGGGATTGAAGCCGTATTTCGAGGCCGTCGCGATGGCGAAGGTCTCGACCTCTGCGCTGGAAGCGAAGGAACTCGGCCTGCTGCGCAAGGACGATATCGTCGTGTTCAACGCGCATGAATTGCTTTACGTCGCCAAGCAACAGGCGCGCGCACTGGCCGAATCCGGCTATCGCCCCCCGCTGCCTGCGCGACAGATTCCGGTCGCCGGCGACGTCGGTATCGCGACGTTCAAGATGATGCTCGTGAATATGCTCGAAGGCCGCTTCATCTCCGAGCACGACTTCAAGGTCGCTACCCGCATCGCGACCGTGTTGTGCGGCGGCGCGGTCGATCGCGGTTCGCTGGTCGATGAGGACTGGCTGATCAAACTCGAACGCGAACACTTCGTCGCGCTCGCGCAGATGCCCAAAACGCAGGAGCGCATCGTGCATACCCTGACCACCGGCAAGCCGCTGAGGAACTGATCCCATGAGCAAGCAAATCCAGGATGCCTACATCGTCGCCGCAACCCGCACGCCAGTCGGCAAGGCGCCGCGCGGCGTGTTTCGCAACACGCGGCCCGATGAAATGCTCGCGCACGTGCTGCGCGCGGTCGTCGCGCAGGCGCCAGGCATCGACGTTTCACAGATCGGCGACATCATCATTGGCTGTGCAATGCCCGAGGGCGAGCAAGGCATGAATGTCGCACGGATCGGCGCGCTGCTCGCGGGCCTGCCGAACACCATCGCTGCGCAGACGATCAACCGGTTCTGCTCGTCGGGCCTGCAGGCCGTCGCGCTCGCGGCCGACCGCATCCGCCTCGGCGAAGCCGACCTGATGCTCGCGGGCGGCACCGAATCGATGTCGATGGTGCCGATGATGGGCAACAAGGTCGCGATGAGTCCTAAGGTGTTCAGCGACGATCACGTCAACATTGCCTACGGCATGGGCATCACCGCCGAGAAGGTCGCGGAGGAATGGAAAGTCTCGCGCGCCGACCAGGACGCGTTCGCACTGGCCTCGCACCAGATGGCGATGGCCGCGATCGCGGCGGGCGAATTCAAGGACGAGATCACGCCGTACGACGTCGTCTCGCACGTGCCGGACCTCGACGGCAACGTGATCCGCCTGCGCGAGGCGATGATCGACACCGACGAAGGTCCGCGTCCCGACACGAGCATCGAAGGGCTCGCGAGACTGCGCGCGGTGTTCCGCAACGGTGGCAGCGTGACGGCGGGCAATTCGTCGCAGATGTCCGATGGCTCGGCGGCGGTGCTGCTTGCGTCGGAATCGGCGATCAGGCAATACGGCCTGACCCCGCTCGCCCGCTTCGCAGGCTATTCGGTCGCCGGCGTACGCCCGGAAGTGATGGGCATCGGCCCGATCGCCGCGATTCCGAAAGCGCTCGCACAAGCTGGCCTGACGAAGGATCAGATCGACTGGATCGAACTCAACGAAGCGTTCGCGGCGCAGGCGCTCGCAGTGATCCTCGATGTCGGCCTCGACCCGGGCAAGGTGAATCCACTCGGCGGTGCGATCGCACTCGGCCACCCGCTCGGCGCAACCGGCGCAGTGCGCACCGCAACCATCGTGCACGGCATGCGCCGACGCAAACAGAAATACGGCATGGTCACGATGTGCATCGGCACCGGCATGGGCGCGGCGGGAATTTTTGAGGCGCTCTGACGCGCAGGAGCGAGGCACGGCAACCCAGCTAGATGGGTAATCCGACTTTCCTGAGCAATGCCGAATAACGGGCGTCGCCGTGCAGCGAACGCAACGTCGGATCGTACTTGAGCCGTTGCAGGCCTGCGTCGCGTTGTGCGCAGGCGCGATCCAGCCAGATGAACGCGTT
>JANXZP010000256.1 GCA_025355485.1 Pseudomonadota bacterium | reverse complement strand
GAAGTGCGCGAACGCACCTTGCGCCTCACCGAACCAACCTTTGATAGAACTCAGAATTGACATGACGGTTTCTGCAACACCTAACTACATATAGACCCCGCATCCGGGGCAATAAGTTTTATCGTGCGCGGTGTCTGCACTTGAGGTCAAGCCGCGATCCTACGGTCCGGCAAGGAAATTTCTACAGATCGAACGTTGCGATTGCGGCGCGCTGGCTGCGTTATCCGAAACTTGTGCGCCGATACGATTTATCACTCCGATTTCGTGGCGATAAAAACGCTGCTGGCACGTCATTGCGGCCACGGTTTTCGACGAAGTTCGGCGAGACGGCCGTCGCAATCGCTACATTGATTTGCCAAGCACCATCAACAACCCACGCGCTGCAGCGATGCGCGATGCGGCATCCGGCAACTCCAGCTTGATCCGCAGCTTGTCCGATCCGTCCAGCGCATAGCTTTTCGGTTGCTTCTGGATCATCTGGATCACGCTCATCGGATCGACGTTCGGCTTCACGGTGAACAGCACGCGCCCGCCATTCGCGCCGAGGTCGAGCTTGCGGATGCCAAGCGGCGTCGCGGCGAGGCGTAGTTCGGCAACGGCGAACAGGTGCTTGACTTGGTCGGGCAGCAGGCCGAAGCGGTCGATCATCTCGACCTGCAATTCGCGCAATGCATCCAGGTCGCGCGCGCTTGCGATGCGCTTGTACAGCGTGAGCCGCGCGTGCACGTCGGGCTGGTAATCCTCGGGGATCAGCGCAGGGATGTGCAGCTCGATCTCGGAGCCGTGGCCGGTGTCCGCATCCATGTCGGGCAGGTGGCCTTCGCGGATCGAACGCACCGCGCGCTCGAGCAATTCGGTGTAGAGGCTGAAGCCGACCTCGGCGATCTGTCCGCTTTGTTCGGCGCCGAGCAGCTCGCCGGCGCCACGGATTTCCATGTCGTGGGTCGCGAGCGTGAAACCCGCGCCGAGTTCGTCGAGCGAGGCGATCGCTTCCAGTCGTTTGGCAGCATCGCCGGTCATCGACTTCTTGTCGGGCACCACGAGGTAGGCGTAGGCGCGATGGTGCGAGCGACCGACGCGGCCGCGCAACTGGTGCAACTGCGCGAGACCGAAGCGATCCGCGCGATTGATGATGATCGTGTTTGCGTTCGGGATGTCGATGCCCGACTCGATGATCGTCGTGCACAGCAGCACGTTGAAGCGCTGGCGTTGGAAGTCGAGCATCACCTGTTCGAGTTCGCGCTCGGGCATCTGGCCGTGGCCGACGCGGATGCGCGCGTCCGGCATCAGCTCGGCCAGCGTATGCGCCATCCGCTCGATGCTCTCGACCTGGTTGTGCAGGAAATAGATCTGCCCGCCGCGCGAGATCTCGCGCTGGAACGCTTCCTTCAGCAAAGCGTTGTCCCACGGCGTCAGCAGGGTTTTCACCGCGAGCCGGTGCGCCGGCGCGGTTGCGATCAGCGACAGTTCGCGCAGGCCCGACATCGCCATGTTCAATGTGCGCGGGATCGGCGTCGCAGTCAGGGTTAGCAGGTTGACCTCGGCGCGCAGTTTCTTCAGCGCTTCCTTCTGCTGCACGCCGAAACGTTGCTCCTCGTCGACGATCACGAGGCCGAGATCCTTGAACTGTACGTCCTTTTGCAACAGGCGATGCGTCCCGACGATCACGTCGACGCGACCTTCGGCGAGTTCGCCCAGCACGGTCTTGATCTCGGCATTCGATCGGAAGCGCGAGATCACCTCGACGCGGATCGGCCAGTCGGCGAAGCGGTCGCGGAAATTCTGTCCGTGCTGTTGCGCCAGCAGCGTGGTCGGCACCAGCACCGCGACCTGGCGTCCCGCGCTCGCAGCGACAAACGCGGCGCGCAGGGCGACTTCGGTCTTTCCGAATCCGACATCGCCGCAGACCACGCGGTCCATCGGTTGCGGCAGTGCGAGGTCGCGGATTACCGCTTCGATCGCCGACAATTGATCCGGTGTTTCCTCGAACGGGAAACTCGATGCGAACGGCTCGTACATCGCGCGATCGACCGCGATCGCGAGGCCTTGCCGTGCGTGGCGGCGCGCCTGGATTTCCAACAATTCGGCGGCGACATCGCGCACGCGCTCCGAGGCTTTCTTCTTCGCCTTCGCCCATTGCTCGCCGCCCAATGAATGCAGCGGTGCGGTTTCCGGCGATGCGCCCGAATAGCGGTTGACCAGATGCAACTGCGCGACCGGCACGTACAGCTTGTCACCCTTCGCGTATTCGATCTCGAGGTATTCGGCGAGCTCGCCGCCAGCATCGAGGGTGATCAATCCGCGATAACGACCGACGCCATGATCCTCGTGCACGATCGGCGCACCGACCGCGAGTTCGCCGAGGTCGCGGATGATGGTTTCGGGATCGCGCCCTGCGCGTTTGCGCCGCCGCACGCCCGGCGCGCGTTCGGGATGAAACTGGCGCTCGGTGAGGATGCACAGCGCGGGTTCGGTCAACGCAAAACCATTTTCGAGCGGCGCGATGGTGATGGCGAAACGGGGAAGCGTCGTTTCAACGGCCGTCGTCGACACACCCAGAAACGCTTGCCATCCGGATACCGGCTGCGGCACAAGGCCCGCCAGTGCGAACTGCTCGATCAGTGCTTCGCGCCGGCCTGGCGAATCGGCGGCGACCAGCACGCGGCCCGGATAGTTCGCGAGGAATCCCTGCAGCGCGGCAGCCGGCGCTTCGTTTTTCTGGATCAGAGGCAAGATCGGCGCGGGCTGGTCGCCGAGCGATGCGGCCTCGGCGCGCTTCGGATGCGTGTCGCCGCAGACCTCGATGCGCTTGTGGCGATTGAGTTGCTCGCGCAATGCATCCGGCGGCAGATACAGTTCGTCCGGCGACAGGATCGGACGTTCGAGATCGTGACGGCGTTGCTCCCAGCGCTCGCCGGTCTGCGACCAGAATGTTTCGCCCGCATCGAGCGCATCTTCGCCGAGCACGATCAGCGTGTCGTTCGCGACATAGTCGAAGAGGGACGCCGTCTTCTCGAAAAACAACGGCAGGTAATACTCGATGCCGGCCGGCGTGCCGCCTTCCTTCAGGTCCTGGTACAGCGGGCTGCGGCGGGTGTCGATATCGAAACGCTCGCGCAACGTTTCGCGCACGTGCTTGATGCTGGCTTCGTCGAGCGGGAATTCGCGCGCGGGCAGCAAGCGCACCGATTCGACCGGATGCGACGAGCGTTGCGTCTCGGGATCGAAACCCCGGATCGTGTCGATGACATCGTCGAACAGCTCGATGCGATACGGTTCGTCAGCGCCCATCGGATACAGGTCGAGCAGGCCGCCGCGCACCGCGTAGTCGCCCGGGTCGAGCACCTGCTGCACATTGCGATAGCCCGCGGCTTCGAGCCGTCGCTGTTCGTGCAGCAGGTCCAATTTCTGGCCACGCGTGATCAGCAGCGATTGCGCGCCGATATAACCTGGCGGACACAGGCGCTGCATCAAGGTCGCGACCGGAACCACCAGCACGCCGCGTCGCGTCGTCGGCAAGCCGTACAGCGTGGCGACGCGCTGCGAGACGATGTCCGGATGCGGGCCGAACAGGTCGTAGGGCAGGGTTTCCCAATCGGGGAAATGCAGGATCCGCAAGTCGCCCGCAAGCAAACGAAGATCCGACTCGAGCGACTGCGCGGACTGGGTGTCGCGCACTACGGCAAGTACGAGGCCGTCATGGGTTTCGGCGCAACGCGCCAGCGCCAGCGCGAGCGCGCTGGGACTGGCTGGAACGCGCCACCAGGCTCGCTGCTGGCCGGCCTTGGGTAGCGGAGGGGTCGGAAGCTCGGTCAGGGATCGCATGGAGCCGCGCAGTTTAGCTCACGATGCATCTGCTGGATGAACCCCAAAGTTGTCATTCCGAATGAAGTGAGGGATATGCTTCATCAGCAGCCTGGCCAAATGCGTCTCAGCAACAGATCGATCCCCGGATCGAGTCCGGGTTCAGGATGACAAGACCCGTGTGGTGCGATTCAACGCAGCTGCAGGCGCATGCGCACGATTCCCGCTGTTGCACTGCTTTCGCGATGGAATCCCAGCGTCTCAGCCAGCCGCAACATCGGCGCGTTGTCGTCGAGTACGTCGCCGTGGATCGCATGCAGTCGCCGCCGGCGTGCGTGCGTCACCAGTTTTTTCAGCAACAATGCGCCCAAGCCTTGGCCGGCGAGGAAATGCGACACCAGGATCGCGAAGTCGGCCTCGTGCGTGCCATCGACCTGTGACAGCCGCGCGACCGCACCGATCAGCGCATCGCCAGGCGGCAGCGGCTCGGCGACTACCAGCACATGGTCGCGACCGCGCAGCGGGTGGGTGAGCCGGTGCAGGTAATCCTCGCTCAGCGACTTCATCGGATGCTGGTAGCGCAGCCGGATTTCTTCCGGACTGAGCAGGGCGAAGCCCGCACGGATCGGATCGATATCTTCAGGCGCGATCGGACGCAGCAACAACTCGCGCCCGTCGTCGAGGACGAGGCGTTCCTGCGCTGTTGTTGCGAGTCGATGGCGTTTCATTCCACTAGGCTGGTTGCGTTTTTCGCATGGCCCATCATCGCCCAGGCGAGGCCGAGTGTGGACTCCAATCCGGTCCGCGGTCGCCGACTTCATGGGCGCACGAAAGCTGTCGCGGGCGCGATGCTACCATTCGTGCCACACCCGCCAGCGATACCCCGTATGTCAGGCAAGGCCGATTCGCTCAAGACGATACTCCACGCGCTGGGAGCGAACTTCCTGATCTTCGTGGCGAAATTCATCGCCGCGCTGGTCACTGGATCGGGCGCGATGCTGGCCGAGTCCGTGCACTCGCTCGCCGATTGCGGTAACCAGGGTTTGTTGTTGCTGGGCATGCGACAGGCGCAGCGACCGGCCTCGCCGGACTACCCGCTGGGTCATGGCCGCGCGATCTATTTCTGGTCGTTCCTGGTCGCGCTGATGCTGTTTTCCGTCGGCGGCATGTTTTCGCTGTACGAGGGCTGGCACAAGCTGCATGTCCCGGAACCCTTGCAACAGCCGTGGTGGGCGATCTTCGTGCTGCTTTTCAGCATCGTCGCCGAAGGCATCTCGATGCGCACCTGCATGCAGGAAGCGGAGAAGGCGCGCGAAGGCCGCAGCCTGTGGAAGTGGTTCCGGCAGAGCCGGCAGAGCGAGTTGATCGTGATCTTTGGCGAGAACCTCGCCGCATTGCTGGGTCTTGCCGCTGCGCTGGTCGCGGTTGTCGCGACGATGATGACGGGCAATCCGGTGTACGACGCGATCGGCACCCTGGTGATTGGCGCGCTGCTGATCGTGGTGGCGGTGTTCGTAGCGGTCGAGGTCAAGGCACTCCTGATAGGGCAGAGCGTCGAACCGGCCGTGCACCGTGCGATCTACGCGTATTTCAACAGCCGGCCCGAAGTGAAGTGCGTGTTCAGCCTGATCACCACGCAGATGGGCAGCGACATCATGGTCGCGGTGCAGGCGGAGATGGATTTCAGTCTGCGTGGTTATGAGCTGATCGCGCAGATCAACGCGGTGGAAGTCGAACTGCGCCAGCAGTTTCCGCAGGTGCGCTGGTTGTTCTTCGAACCTGACGATTCGGATTGAACGATCGGGTTGAAAGTCGGGATTCCAATCGAGCGCAGGTATCAGCCGGTCGTTTCGCGGCGCAGCCATTCCAGCCGATGCGATGCGCCGGTCTCGCCGAATTCGGCGGCCAGCGCCGGCAGTGCAGCGGCGATTTCGGCATCGAGTTTCCACGGCGGATTCAGCAGCAGCATCGCACTGCCGTTGAGTCGCAGCGGAGTGTCGTCGGGACGGATCAGCAACTCCGCGAGCAGGATGTCCTTGGCCGGCAATAGTGCGACCGCGCGCAGGAAGCGTTGCAGGCTGCGTCGTTGCTTGATCGGAAACCACACCGCGAAGATGCCCTGCGGCCAGCGTTGCAGGCCTTCGGCCAATGCCGCCAGCACCGCGCCAAATTCCGCTTCCTGGGTTTCGTAGGGCGGATCGATCAGCACCAGTCCGCGTCGTGGTTTCGGCGGCAGCAGCGCCTTGATCGCGGCGTAGCCGTCGCCGTGTTGCACGTGCACGCGATGATCGCGCGCAAACAGGGCGGCCAGCGCACGCGCTTCGTCGGGTTGGGTCTCAAAGCAGATCAGGCGATCGTCGTCACGCATCGCCATCGCCGTCAGCAGCGGCGAACCCGGATAGATGCGCAGGCCGCCATCGGGATTGCAGCGGCGCAGAGCGTCCTGATAGCGCCTGATCGCGATCGCCTCAGGTTTGGCGCCGAGCACGCGCAGTGCGCCTGTATCGGCCTCGCCGGTACGGCGTGCGGACGCATCGTGCAGCGCGTAACGCCCGCGGCCGGCGTGGGTATCGAGTACCACGAACGGCGTGGCTTTGCGCTGCAGCGCCTCGATCAAGGCCAGCAGAACGACATGTTTGAGCACGTCGGCGTGATTGCCAGCATGGAAGGCGTGACGATAGTTCATGGAAGCAGTTTGTCACGTCGCTCCACCGCGATCCACGCAAGGCCACGCATGGACGACGCATGCTCTATGCTTTCGCAATGACGCCCACTCCGACCCAACACGTCCTGCTGGTCGAAGACGAAGCAGGTATCGCGGATGCGGTGCTGTACGCGTTGCGCAGCGAGGGTTTCGATGCGAGCCATTGCCGGCTCGGCGGCGATGCGCTCGCGCGGCTCGCCGAGGGCTCGATCGATCTGGTCGTGCTCGATGTCGGCCTGCCGGATCGCAGTGGGTTCGAGGTCTGCCGCGAATTGCGCCGCAGCAGCGATGTGCCGGTGATTTTCCTCACCGCGCGCGGCGGCGAGATCGATCGCGTCGTCGGACTCGAGCTTGGCGCCGACGACTACGTGGTGAAACCGTTCTCGCCACGCGAACTGATTGCGCGCATCCGCGCACGACTGCGCCGCAGATCGGTGCAGTACGTAGATGCAGAGGGCTGGAAACGCATCGGTGCGTTCGAGCACGACTCGGCCGGGCATCGCATCCGCTATCACGGACAGGCGCTCGCGTTGACGCGCTACGAATACGGACTGCTGTCGGTGTTGCTTGCGCGGCCGGGGGCGATCCACACGCGTGCCCAGTTGATGGATGCGGTGTGGAGCGATGCCGGCGATAGCGCCGACCGGACTGTCGATGCGCACGTCAAGACCTTGCGCGCGAAACTGCGTGCGATCGATCCGGGTGCCGATCCGCTGCGCACGCATCGCGGCGTCGGTTATTCCCTGGACACTTGAATGCGCCTGGGCCTGCGTATCTTCCTCGGTTATTTCCTGATCGTCGGCCTCGCCGCGTGGCTGGTGCTGAGCGTGTTCGTCGGCGAGATCAAGCCGGGCGTGCGCCAGGCGATGGAAGATACCCTGGTCGACACCGCGAACGTGCTCGCGATCCTCGCCGCCGACGACATGCGCAGCGGGCACATGCAGGACGGGCAGTTCGCGCAACGCGTGGGCGCGCTGGCCAAGCGCGACGTGCATGCGCGTATCTGGGGTTTCCGCAAGGAATCGCTGGATTATCGCGTCTATGTCACCGACGCGCACGGCATCGTGGTGTTCGATTCCAGCGGCAAGGATGTGGGTCGCGACTACTCGCACTGGAACGACGTGTACCTGACGTTGCGCGGTCGTTACGGTGCGCGTTCGACCCAAAGCATTGCAGGCGACGACAACTCCACGGTGATGCACGTTGCCGCGCCCATTTTCGACCGCAGCGGCATGGATGATGGACGCATCATCGGCGTGCTCACGGTCGCGAAGCCGAATCGCAGCATCGCGCCGTTCATCGCGAGCAGCCAGCTGGCGATCCAGCGATGGGGGTTTTTGCTGCTCGGCGTTGCACTAGCGATCGGCTTGCTGATCAGCCTGTGGTTCTCGCGCGAACTTTCGCGATTGCAGCGATTCGCGCATGCGGTGACCGCCGGCGAACGCGTGCCGCCACCGCGCGGCAGCGGCGAGTTCGGCGAACTGGGGCAGGCGCTGGAAACGATGCGCGAGCGTCTCGATGGCAAGCAGTACGTCGAGCACTACGTGCACAGCCTTACCCACGAGATGAAAAGTCCGCTCGCGGCGATCCGCGGCGCCGCCGAACTGTTGCAGGAAGACGTGCCAGAACCCGAGCGATACCGATTCGCCGGCAGCATCCTCGATCATTCGCAACGACTCGCGCGGATGATCGACATGACGCTCGCATTGGCCGCAGTCGAACACCGGCAGATAATTGAGCAACCGGAATCGTTCGATCTGGTGGCGCTCGCACGCGATGCCGCCGGCGAGATCGAGACGCAACTCGCGGCATCCGGGGTCGCGCTGCGCATCGATGCGCCGAACGCGCCGCTGCGCATCAGCGGAGACCGTTTCCTCGTCGGCCAGGCGATCCGCAACCTGCTGCAGAACGCGCAGGAGTTTTCGCCGCGCGGTGGAACCATCGTCGTTTCATTGCGCATCGAAGAACACGATGTGGTTCTCGTGGTGCGCGATCACGGCCCGGGTGTTCCGGAGTTCGCGCTTCCGAAAGTGTTCGGGCGTTTCTATTCGCTGGCGCGGCCCGACGGACATCGCAGCAGCGGCTTGGGGCTGTGTTTCGTGCGCGAGGTCGCGTCGCTACATCGCGGCGCGATCACTCTCGACAACGATCTCGATGGCGGTGCCGTCGCGATCTTGCGGTTGCCGATGGCGTAGCGCAGTCACCGCTTGCAGCGTTGCACTTCACGCTGACTTCATATTCGCTTCGTCGTCAACGCATCGACGTTCGCTAACGTGTTCCCGTCGCCGCAAGGCACGTCCGGGAAACGTCATGCGATTTTCGCTGCTGTTCAAGGCCATCGTGATCGGGATGCTGATGCTGGCGATCCTGATTCCTCTCGAGATGATCCGCGGCACCATCGCCGAACGGCAGGGTTATCGCCAGCAGGCGATCGCATCGGTCGCGGAGAGTTACGCCGGTGCGCAGACGCTGGCCGGACCGGTCGTGGTCGTGCCCTATCGCGTGGACATTCCGTACACCGAAGAGGACAACAAGGGAGTCTCGCATACCAAGATCCGCAGCGAGGAACGGCAGTGGCAGTTCTATCCCCAACAGTTGAGGCTCGATGGTTCGGTTGCACCGTGGATACGCAAACGCGGTATTCACGAGGTATTGGTCTACGAACTGAACGCGAAGCTCGAAGGCCACTTTGACATCAACTTGCCCGCGACGGTGGCCGACGGAACTGTTGGCGAGATCGGTCAGTCGTTCGTCAGCTTCGGCATAGATGATGTGCGGGGACTTGTCGAGTCGCCTTCTCTTGCCGTGGATAGCCATGCGACGGCCCTGCTCCAGGGCCCGGGCGATGGCAAGCCGTTTGCAAGCGGCATTCATGCCGTGCTGCCGCAGCTTGCGGCAGGAAAGTCGACAGCCGTGGATGTGGCGCTGGACTTCAAGCTCGACGGGACCGAACAACTGTCGATTGCACCTATCGGCGACAACAACCGCATCGAGTTGAAGTCTTCGTGGCCAAGTCCAGAGTTCACGGGTCGCTTTCTTCCGCATGAACGGATCGTCTCCGCGAAGGGATTTGATGCCATTTGGGAGATTTCAGCGCTCGCGGCGAACACACAAAAGCAGTATGAAAGCTCGCATGGATGCGCCACAGGATGCGGTTCCGGATCGACACCGACGCCCGTTGTGCCCGATGCAAACGCTGCAAAGGACAGCTTGGATCGCATCGAGCTGACCTTGGTCGATCCGGTCAACATCTACACGCAGGCCGATCGGGCGAGCAAGTACGGACTGCTGTTCGTACTGCTGACCTTCGTCGGCTTCTTCATGTTCGAGACGATCAAGCAACTGCGCATTCATCCGATCCAGTACCTGCTGGTTGGACTGGCGCTTGCGATCTTCTTCCTGCTGTTGATCAGCTTGTCCGAACACATTCCGTTCCTGTGGGCTTATCTGGTCGCGAGCGGCGCGTGCATTGGCCTGCTGGGCTTCTACCTGGGCCACGTGTTGCGCAGTCGCATGCGCGGCGTCGGCTTCGCAACGATGCTGACCGCGCTTTACGCGGTCCTGTACGGCTTGCTGATTTCCGAAGACAACGCGTTGGTGCTCGGATCGATGATGCTGTTCGCGATCCTGGCCGCGATCATGATCATCACCCGCAAGATCGACTGGTACGGCGTCGCACGGCAGCCTGATCCGGTCGCGGCGACACTGACATGAGCGCGCTCGCACGGAGTTCGACGGAAAGATCACTGCAGCATGCGGACTCCGGACTCAGCACGCGCATCGCGGAGCCGGCAGATCGCGACTTCGTGATGTCCCTCGTTCCCCGGCTGGTCGCGTCGGGGCTGCCGTCCTGGCGCGATCCACGCAAGATGCTCGCGGCGTACATGGAGGTGATCGGAAGCATCCTCCATGCGCAACGGTCAGGCGCCGCGCTGCTGATCGCCGAAGACGGGTACGCCGTGCCGCGCGGATTCATCCTTCTCGTCGCGGCGACCGATTGTTATACGCACGAGCGGCATGGCCACGTTGCGCACCTCGCGCTCGCCGACCCCCAGGATGTCGTCGTTGGCCAGTCGTTGATCGGGGCTGCCGAAGCGTGGGCGCGCTCGCGCGGCTATCGCCTGCTCACCATCAGCGAGTTCTGGGCGAATCATCCCGCGAGGGCGATATGCCAGCAGCTCGGATTCGTTGAGGAGATCGTGAAATACCGGAAGGCCGTGTAGTGATCGAGTACGACGTGGCTCGTCTTGAGACTGTCCTGCTTCTGCTTCTGATATATCTTGCAGCAGTCGGATGCACAAGGAACGCTGCGCAGTCTCAAAAGAAGGCTGAAACGATAGCTATGCAGGCGGCGAACAGTGAATTCTCGAAATTGTTCCGACGCAAGTTGAAGATCGATTGGACGGTTTCATCCAGCAAACGAAGCGATGATGGCCACGGCCGGGACGTGTGGCTTCGCTACAAGAGGTGCGAAACCATATATTTCGTCGGGGACGATGAAATACTGGACAACGAAGGTCTCAATGCAGCTTGTATTCGTGAATTTTCGAATGAGCCTGCCTCTTTGCTGGAGACTCCGCTTCCGCTGAGATGACAAGCGAAAGCAACAGTTATCACCCCAGCCACATCGTCCCCGGCCCCACCCATACCGACAGGGTGCCGATCACGCCGCCGACGAAGGTCGCGGCGAGGACATCGCTCGGGTAGTGCACGCCCAGCACCACGCGCGAGGCGGCGACGCTGAGGGTGAACGGAACCAGCGCGATCGCGAGCAGCGGATAGTGGGCTACCGCGACAATGGTGAACGCAACCGCGTGCAGGGTGTGTCCGGACGGGAAGCTGAATTCGTCGAGCACCGGCACCAGCGCGGTGATCCGCGCGTCGTCGGCGTACGGCCGCGAGCGATGGGTGTGGCGCTTCAACAGCAGATACACCACCAGCGCGACTGCGCCGGTGCCGGCCATGTGCGCCGAGGCGAGGAAGCCTTCCGACCAGCGCGCGGCGAACAGTCCGCGCTCAAGGATGATCAGCCCCATCAGCGCATACCAGAAACCACCGTCGCCCAGCCTGCTGATCGCCGAAAAATATCCGCGCACCGCGCTGCGCCGGCCCCAGCGATTCGCGACCACGCACAGCCAAGCCTCCTGGCGCGCGAAGAGGCCCTGGACGCGCGCGATCATGCGGCGCTCCGTTGCGCCGTCACGCCGCACAGCAGCGCATCGAACTGGCGCGACATCGATTCGGGGTTCATTCCCGCGATCGCGGCGCGCGCACGCGTTCCCATCGCACGACGCGCATCCGCATCGGCGACTACGCGCAGCACGGCCAGCTCGAATGCATCGTGATCGCCGAACGGCACCGCCGCGCCGTGCTCGCCGTCGCGCAGGTGCTGGTGCGCCGCGCCGTAGTCGAATGCGACGGTCGGCACCGCGCTCGCCATCGCTTCGAGGGTGACATTGCCGAAAGTTTCGGTGAGGCTGGGGAACACGAACAGGTCGGCGCTGGCGAAATGGCGCGCGAGTGCGTCGCCGCGTTGCACGCCGGTGAAGATGAAATCCGGATTCGCCGCGGCGATCGCCGCGCGCGCGGGACCGTCGCCGACCCAGACAAAGCGCGCTTCGGGTTGCGAGCGCTGGATCGCGCGGAACGATTTCACCGCGAGGTCGAGGTTTTTTTCCGGCGCGATGCGGCCCAGGTACATCACCACCAGCGCATCGTCGTTGACGCCCCAGGAAGCGCGCAGCGCAGGATCGCGATGAGCAGGGTCGAACCGCTGCGTATCCACCGCGCGGCGCAACACCTGCACATTGTGGAAGCCGCGTTCGCTCAGGAATTTCGCCAGTTCGTCGGTCGGCACGATGGTCGCATCGGCGATGTTATGAAAACGTCTCATCCAGGAAAACGCGACTGAGGTCAGGAACGCCGCGCGATAGCGCTGCACGTATTCATCGAAACGGGTGTGGAAACCGGCGATCGCCGGAATGCCCATCCGCCGCGCGGTGCGCACCGCCGACCAGCCCAGCGGGCCTTCGGTGGCGACGTAGATCGCATCCGGTCGCTGCTTGCCCCACAACGCGCGCAATCGGCGTCCGGACGGCAGTCCGAAGCGCAGGCCCGGATAACGCGGCAACGGCGCGCCGCGGACCAGGGTCTGGTTTTCGGCGCCGTCGATTTCACCGGATTGCCGCGGGCGGATCACCTCGACGCCATGCCCGCGCGCGCGCAGCCCCGACTCCAGCGCATGCACGGTCAGCGACACGCCGTTGACTTCCGGCGGGTAGGTCTCGGTGACGATGGTGTAGCGCATGCGGGGGTCCATGCCTGTACTGAATCATCGGGATACACGATCCCTCGACCGCGTGCAACGATGATGACAGCGTGGTGACGAATGGATGACGCACCATGATCGATTGAGGCTAACGGCTGCTGAACGCGAGCCGCGGAGCCATTCGTGGCCGCACCTGCGCGAGCATGCGAGGATACGGGAATCATGCGTCCGGGACGTTAAGAAGACATGTCGAAAGACAAGAAGACCGCGCCGCCGCGACCAAGCCCTCTGGAGTTGGCGTCGGACGTGTTCCTGAAAATCTGGAGTCGCTGGGAGCGTGCCTACGGACGCACGTCGAGCGCGATCGCCTCGCTGCTGCGGTTCGGGTTTTTCCCGACGGCCACGGTGATCGTACTCGCGCTGATCCTGTGGGATTACGGCGTGGCCGGACACGGCGGCGCGCAGCGGCTGTCGTCGGCCGAGGATTCGTTGTTCGACAGCATCATCGCGAAGCGGCCGATCGATCCGAAATCCTCCGGCCGCGTGCTGGTCGCCGAGATCGACGAATGCTCGATCGCCTGGTTCGAGAAGAAAGGCGAAACCGGCTGGCCGTGGCCGCGCGATCGCCACGCCGACCTGCTGACCGCGCTGGCGATGGGCGGCGCGAGCGCGGTGGGTTACGACGTGCTGTTCTACGACCGCCAGACCGCGCAGGCCGACTCCGACGCCATGCTGACCCAGGTGGCCGATTCGGGCGCCGCGCTGTTTTTCGGCAACAGCTTCGACGCCAGTCCTGATGCCGGCGTCAAAGCGCTGCCGGTCAGCCGCTGGCCCAGCGCGTTACCGCTGGTGCGCAAACCTGTCGATGCGCCGGACGTGGCCGGGCAATTGCCGTTCGACGCGGGCATGGCGCAGCGCAGCGGCAGCGTCGACGTTTCCCGTTCCGGCGACAGCACGCTGCGCGACATGCAGGTCTGGCAACTGGTCGGCGACTGGGCGGTGCCGTCGCTGGCGGCGCAGGTGGCCGCGCAGGTCGTGCATCGCAAGTTCACTGATTTTCCGCAGACCATCCGGCTCAACTGGCGCACCCATCATCGGCTGGAAACGATCAGCGCCGCCGCGCTGCTGCCGGACGAGGGCGGCGCCTGCCTCAAGCCGGGGCAGAAAGTGCCCGACCTGAAAGGCAGGATCGTGCTGGTCGGTTACGCCGCGTCGGGCATCAACGACCTCAAGCTGACGCCGATCGATGCGCAGATGCCCGGCGTGGAAGCGCAGGGCGAGGCGGTCGAGAACCTGATCAGCGGCACGTACATCCGCACGCCCGCGAACGGATTCAAGTACGCGCTGGCGGCGCTGATGGTGATCCTGATCGGTTTCCAGTTCTGGCGCGGCGAGCCCTCGCAGGACATCGATGCGGTGTTCACCGCGATCAATCTGGTCATCACCCTGGTCGCGGTACTCAGCCTGACCTTCACGACTTTTTTCTTCGACATCTTCGCTGCGGTCGGCGTGGGCGTGGGTTTTTTCGGCATCTGTAGGATTTATCTCGCCGGCATGCGCGGACGCGCGCTCGGTAACGACGACCACGTCGAGGAACTCGGCAAGGGTGGCCGCCTGCACGTGGTGATCGTGATCGTGCGGGTGAACGTGCCGGATTCGCTGCCGGTCGAAGGGCGCAATCCCGAACTGGTGCGTGTCTGGGAAACCAACGAATACCGTCGCCTCATCCGCCGCATCCTGTATTCGTGCGGCTACGGCAAGATGCTGGAGAACGTGATCGAGCGCAAAACCTGGCTGTGGGGCAATTTCCGCGACGTGCTGCTGGTGCTCAACGACGCGCCATCGACCGAGGAACTGCGCTACGAAACCCTGCACGACCTGGAATTGATGTACGGGCAGATGGTCGCGATTGCCGCGCCGGATCGGCTCGACCAGGTCGCCAGCGCGAGCGCTGTTTACGTGAATCTCAGCGATCTGGAGGAATCCGCGCGCGCGCTGGCCCTGCAGAACGTGCTCGGCCGGCTGCTGATGCTGCCGGTCACCACCAGCTTGCGCGGA
The DNA here is from genome assembly GCA_025355485.1 of Pseudomonadota bacterium. GTDB lineage: Bacteria > Pseudomonadota > Gammaproteobacteria > Xanthomonadales > Xanthomonadaceae > SZAS-103. Next base: position 1,905 of record JANXZP010000256.1, on the reverse strand, counting down.
CTGATCGAGTCCGGAATAGACTGTCTTCCCCGTTGGCAGAATCCGAATACCGCAAATCCGGATACCGCAATTCCTGATTCGATAAAACCCGGTACACCTGAGGAGTCGCAGCCATGCGCAACACCATCCGCACCTTGAGTCTGGCGTTGTTGACCGTCGCGATCGGGATCGGCACCGCTCATGCGAAGAAACCAGCGGCGCACCCGCAGGCCGCCGCAGCGCCGGCACCGTCCGGCAATACCCAGGCCACCGTCTACAAGGACAACGTGGCGGTCCACCAGGCCGCATCGGCGACCGCGCCGACGCTGACTTCGCTCAACAAGGGCAGCCCGGTCGATGTGCAGAAGCAGGAAGGCCTGTGGTTCAACGTGAAGGCGCAGCCCAGCACCGTGGGCTATGTGAAGATCAACGAGATCCGCCTCGCCAAGGCTGCGGGCGGCAGCAACGATGGCTTCTCGATGTTCGGCGGTCATTCGAAGCCAGGTGAGACTGCGGGCGTGCGCGGTCTCGGCGAGACCACCTTGCAGAGTGCGTCGATGGACGAAGCCGCGCTCGCGGCGATGCAGGCGCAACGCGTCGACGATGAGGCCGCGAACGCCTATGCCAGCCGCATGCACCTGCAGCGCACCGACGTGGCGTATCGCGACGAGCCCGGCGTCGGCAAGGGCCATCGCGCGCCGTCGGCGCAATCGTCCGGGCAGGCGCAGGCGCAGCAAGCGGAATCGCACGCGGCCAAGGTCGGTGTGCTGTCGATGGTCGGCGGCCGTTTCGGCCTGGGCAGTTCGGCGAGCTCGGCGGCGGATGCGATGCCGAAGAGCGAGCAGGAAAAGATCGACGAGGAAACCTACATGGGCCCGCAGGTCGCCGGCCGCGTGCTCGGCGCGCTGCCGCTGTGGAACAACCCGGACGCGCAGCGCCGCGTCAACACGATCGGTCGCTGGGTCGCGATGCAGACGCCGCGCGACGACCTGCCGTGGACGTTCGGGGTGGTCGACAGCAGCGAGATGAATGCGTTCGCCGCACCGGGCGGTTACGTACTCGTCACCCGTGCGCTGTACGAAGTGCTGCAATCCGACGACGAAGTCGCCGCCGTGCTCGGCCACGAGATCAGCCACATCGTCGCGCGCGACCACTACAACGTGATCCGCAAGCAGGCCGCTACGTCGGCGGTGACGGGCGTCTTGATCGACAAGGCCACGTCGCATGCCGGGATCGCCGGCAGCTTCGCGAATTACTTCGCGAAACAGGGCGCCTCGGTGATGCTGACCGTGTTCGACAAGGACGTGGAATACCGTTCGGACGCCGCATCGCTGATCTACACCGCGCGCGCCGGCTACAACCCGCTGGCGATGTACGCGGTGCTACAGAAACTCGCGGCGGTCAGCGACAGCTCGGGTCGTGTGAGCGACCTCTACAAGACCCATCCGAGCGCGACGTCACGGCTGGATCGGCTGGACCAGAAAGGCTTGGCGAACGTGGAGCAGTACACGGATCGGCCGTATGTGCGGTGAGCGGGGTTGGTGACATGAACCTGACCCCTTTTCACCGCTTTTCACGGTGCCATCCCCGCTTTTTCCGGGTCTATTTAGTTAGACGTCAGGAGCACGAGATATGCTGAAAGTTCTCAAGCAGCTCATGATAATCGTTGTCGTTGGATTTGTTGTGCTTGTTGGTCTAGCTATGTGGATCGGGGGAAATGCTCACAAGAGCGCATCAGCTGCAGCAGATACGCAGTTGCCGGCCTCTACAACTGGCGAAGAATCCGTGGGGCAGACAAGACCAACGGAGGGCGGCGATCCTGGACGTGAATTATCAAGCCCAAATGAGAAATCGACAGGGGTGCGGGACCTTTCTGACCGTGAGATCGCAGTCCAGTTCGGCGGGGGGACAGGCGTAAAATTCGGC